>CAZVEE010000001.1:0-95737 GCA_964625525.1 uncultured Alphaproteobacteria bacterium
CCGGGTCGGTCGCGCGAGGCGTCCAGCAATGGGCGTCCCAGATGAATGGCCATCCATCCGCCCCCAGACGGACTCACGTTCGGGGACGGGGGACAGACCCCGGCTTACAGGCCGTCTGGCGCTTAAAGCGTTTTCAGGAAAGATGTGCGGTTTTCCGCCCGGAAAGCGCGCTCAACCAAAGACTGAGAGCCGTTTCAATGATCTGGTTGTCATTGAAACGGCTCTAACCGTTCTGATGCAATTGTCCTAAGACCCGGGATGCCCTAAGACCCGGGATGCCCTAAAGCCGCAAGAGGCGCAGCGCCCACGGCGGCTTGCGCGCCCACGGCACGGGCCTGATGCGCCGGCCAGGCACGCACCGCATTGATGGCTTTGGCCAGGGCGTCAAAACGCACTGGCTTCATCACATGATCGTCAAAACCTAAGGCGTCGAGCGCATCCCGATCGAGGGTGTCCGCCGTGAGGGCAATCACCGGCAGGCCACGCCAGGGCGCGTGCGCCGTGCGGATGGCGCGCACGGTTTCCCGACCGTCCAGCACCGGCATATGCATGTCCAGGAGCATCACATCGAACGGTTGCTGCGCCAGGGCGTCAAGGGCGAGGCGGCCGTTTTCCGCCTCAGTCACGATGGCACCGCGCGGTTCCAGAAACAGGCGCACCACCTGACGATTGACCAGATTGTCGTCCACCAGCAGCACTCTCAGATCTTGCGCCCACAAAACCGAACCGGCGGGCGCGTCGGACCTTGTGTCCAGCTCCGCACCGGTGTCGGGCTCGACGAGCGTGGCGAGCGGCGCCTTGAAGAGGAGCGTGAAAGTGGAGCCTTGCTCGGGCGCGCTCTCGACTGTGACGCTGCCACCCATGAGATCCGCCAACTGACGGCAGATGGACAGGCCCAGCCCGCTGCCGCCGAAGCGGCGCGCCGTGGTTGAATCCGCTTGCGTGAATGGTGCAAACAGCCGGTCGCAGGTGGCCTGATCCATGCCAATCCCCGTATCGCTGACAGTGATCCGCACCATGCCTTTGGCGTAAGTCGCCGCCAGACGCACGGAGCCGCGAGCGGTGAACTTCACCGCATTGGAGAGCAGGTTGGAGACGCATTGGCGGACCCGCACCGGATCGAAGGTCAAGCAGTTGGGCAGACCAGGCGCCAGGTCCAGGATCAGGGCCAGCCCTTTGCTTTCGGCCTCGGGCCGCCACAAGGCCAGAGTCCGGTCCAGCAAGACGCGCAGATCGCTGGGTTCCGGCGCAATATCGAGTTTGCCCGCTTCAATTTTGGCCATATCCAACACGTCGTTGAGCAGGACCGACAGCATGCGGCCGGAGTCGTCGATCGTTTCCAGATGATTGCGCAGATCCCCCTCTGGCGTGCGCGCAAGCAACACCTGCGTCATGCCGAGAATGCCGTTCAACGGCGTGCGGATTTCATGGCTCATCGTGGCCAAGAAGGTGGATTTGGCGGCGCTGGCCTTTTCGGCGGCGGTGCGGGCCGCGCGGGCTTCTGCCAACGCGGTTTCCAGGTCATGGCTCTGACGCCAGAGGCGGCGTTGATAGGCTTCCCACTGACAGCGGTAGTACCAGCCTCCAGCCATAATGAACGCCGTGACCCCCGCAAAGGCGATTCGCTCGGGCAGGGTCACGCCGGGACTGAGCGCAAAGAGCGTGACATAGAGAGCCATCAGGATGCTGATGGCAATCGCCATGTTCCGCGGATGGCCGATCCCCAGCACCATGGCACCCACGCCCAGGGCAAATGGCAGGAGCGCAAGGCCGATGCCCGGGTCCGGCGTGACCACCACGGTCACGCAGAAGCCGAAGAAGACGGCCGTCACCATCATCAGCGCGCTCACATCGCGCAGCCACACCGTGTGAGGGCGCCACAGGCGGATCAAGAGGCCGATCTGCACCAGCGCCACGATACCCCGCAGGCCCGCCAACAGGGCAAAACTGTCGCCCCATCCCAGCCGCGCATAAAGCCCACCCAGAAATACCGGTACCGCCAGGAGCGACAACCCGATGGTGATTTGCAAGCGTATGGTCTCGTCCGCCGTGGTCGCCGCACGGAACGCCGCCTCCAGATCCCGATCCGCAAACGTGCCTGAAAGGCGATGGATAGTCTCGGCCGCACCCACCGGTTTGTGGTCCTTATCATGATCCCGCCGGAGGCCGAGGCTAGGGCAGAGATATGGCGAATTCGTAAGTTACGGTTGTGGCCCTTTCGACTCGCGCCAAAATGAGACACAAGACAAACCCAAAGACAACACTTGTTAACGAGGTGTTAACCATTGCGTTTTGCTGGTGTTATGCAAGCAAAGAAGAGCGTTGTTTCATTGACGCCTCTATAGTCCCGTGATACCCCGGATCATCTATCGCGTGTTCATTGCTTTGATGTGAGACAGAGTGCCCCAAAATGACCGGGGCGCCACCGTCCTGGCCGTGGTTCGCGACAGGAGGCGCAAGCGCGAGGGGCTGCGCGCGCCTTGTTTGAGACAATGAATGGGGCTGTTTGGGCCTCGGGGCGCAAGATGGCGGGGGCGCGGGACGGCGGCATGGGTCTGTTTCTCTCGACAGTGACGCACAAGGTCGATGCGACGGGCCGCGTGGCGGTGCCGGCGCATTTCCGGGCGGGCCTGGGCGAGGCGGATGCGGACAGTTTCGTGTGTTTTCCCTCCTTCACTCATGTCGGCATCGAAGCCCTCACGGTGCAGAAGATCACTGAAATCGCCGAGCGCCTGGACCGGGAGTTCAACCCGTTTGATGACCAGGGCGATGCATTCGCCCAGTCCATCCTAGCCTCCTGCTACGAATTGCCCATCGACCGGGAGGGGCAGGTCATGCTGCCCGATGACCTGCTGGAGCATGCGGGGCTTGAAGACTACGCCACCTTTGTGGGCCTGGGGCACCGGTTCCAGATCTGGGATCCGGACGCCTATCAGGAGTATGCGGAGGAAGCCCGCCAGGTGGCGCGCCAGAGCCGCTCGCGCTTCGGCGCCGCCGGTCGTCCGGGCGCCGATGGTCTGCCTTTGGCCGTCGCGCCAGCCTTCGGGAGGGACGGATGACCCCCGGCGAGACAGGCAATGCCCATATTCCGGTGATGCTGGGCGAGGTGCTGGAAGACTTGCGCCCGACCGATGGCGCGGTGCTGGTGGATGGAACCTTTGGCGGCGGCGGTTATACGCGCGCGCTCCTTGGGCAAGCGGATACCCGGGTCATCGGGTTGGATCGGGACGGGGCCGTGCTCGCGGCGGCGGCACCCATGCGCAAAGCCTTTGGCGAGCGCTTGACGCTGGTGCATGGCCGGTTCGCAGATATGGATCGCCTGCTGAAGGAAGCGGGCGTTGACGCGGTGGATGGTGTGGTTCTGGATCTGGGGGTGTCCTCCATTCAGCTCGATACGCCGGAGCGGGGTTTTTCATTCATGCGCGACGGTCCGCTCGACATGCGCATGGGCGGCTCGCAGGAGGCGGACACGCGGTCGGCCGCCGATGTGGTGAATACGGAAAGTGCGGCACGGCTGCGCTCGATCCTGTCGCGCTATGGCGAGGAGCGCCGGGCGCGGGCGATCTCAGAGGCTATTGTCGCGCGCCGGGCCGAGGCGCCGTTCACGCGCACGCTGGATCTGGCGGGGCTGGTGGAGCGGGTGCTGGGGCGCGGGCGCAAGGGCGAGATCCATCCCGCGACGCGCACCTTTCAGGGCCTGCGCATCTATGTGAACCGCGAACTGGATGAACTGGTGCGCGCGCTCTTTGCGGCCGAGCGATTGCTGCGCGCCGGCGGGCGGCTTGTGGTGGTGTCGTTCCATTCGCTGGAAGACCGCATTGTGAAGACCTTTCTCACGGCACGCACGGGCCGGGGCGGGCAGGGCTCACGCCATGCGCCCCCAACGGCCGAGGCCACGCGCGCGCCGTCGTTTACGCCGGTGGTCAAGGGGGTGCGCAAACCGAGTGAAGCGGAAGTAGCGGATAATCCGCGCGCCCGCTCCGCCAAATTGCGCGCCGCGGAACGCAGCGCCGCTCTCCCCTGGCCCGAGGATTGGGCCTCTTACAATCTGCTCGAGGATGCGCCGGCATGATCAGCCGCTTGAATATCGCTCTTTTATCCGCCGCCACGGTGATCTGCATTGGTCTTTACACGGTCAAGCATGATGCGCAGCAGGCGGAGCGGGATGTGCAGGCGCTGTCCGCCGAGATCCGGAAAGAGCGTGAAACTCTGCGGGTTTTGCAAGCGGAATGGGCGCTGCGGACCGAGCCGCAACGGCTGGAACGGCTGACCGCGAACCATTTGCAGATGGCCCCCATTGAGGCTCATCAGATCATTACGCTGAGTGATTTGCCGCTGCCGGTGGCATTTGAACCGCTGGCGCCGCCCCAGGCGCGCATACGCCTGACCACCCATGGCAGCGAGGCGGGCGCGGTGCCCGTGCCGGTGTTGGCCGCGCTCGACCAGGGCGCACAACCGCCCGAATCGTCGGCGCCCCTTGCGTTAACTGTTCTGCCCCGTCCGCGTCCCGCGCGCGTTCGTGTGTCTGTTTCGGGAGACTACTGACTATGGCGCGTGCCTCCTCGACCCCCATTCTATCCGGAACACGGCCTCTGTCCGGCGAGCCGTTGGCGGTGGAACGAGGGCGCAATCGCATCGTCATGGCGGCGGCGGGCTTTTTGGGCCTGTTTGCATTGATGGGGTTGCGGATCATGGGGCTGGCGCTGTCGGGCCCAGAGGATCACTCCTTCCTGTCGGCCAGCCGCGAGGCCGATCGTCCGCGCGCGGATATCGTTGACCGGCGTGGTCAGTTGCTGGCCACGGATCTGTCCGTCTGGGCGGCTTATGCGGACCCGGCGAAAATCTGGGACCCGGACGAGACGGCCGAGTTGCTGGGCACTGTGTTGCCGGATCTGGATGTGGAGGCGACACGCGCGCGTCTGGCGCGCGGCGGGCGCTTTGTGTGGATCGGCCGGGAACTGACACCGCAGGAAAAATACGACATCCACAATCTGGGCCTGCCGGGCATTGATTTCGTACCAGAGCGCAAGCGCTTCTATCCCCATCGTGACACGCTCGCCCATGTGCTGGGCTATGCGGATATTGATGGGCAGGGGATCTCTGGAGTTGAGCTGGCCTTTGAGCGCGCCATTGCGGGCCGGACCCATGCGGATGAACCGGTGGCGCTATCCATCGATCTGCGCGTGCAGCACTCTCTGCATAACGAGCTCGCCGAGGCCATGGGCCGGTTTCGCGCCAAGGGCGCGGCGGGCGTGATCATGAATGTGCATACGGGCGAAGTGCTGGCCATGGTCTCGCTACCCAGTTTCGACCCGAACCTGGTCGCGCTCGCCAGTGACAACGCCAAGTTCAACCGCGCCACGGCGGGCGTCTATGAACTGGGGTCCACCATGAAGGCGTTCACGGTCGCCACGGCTCTTGATACGCGCACGGTGAGTCTGGAGGACGGGTACGACGCCAGCGAGCCCATTCGCTATGGCCGCTTTCGGATCCGGGATTTCCATCCCGAGAACCGCTACCTGACCGTGCCGGAGATCTTCTATCACTCGTCGAATATCGGCACAGCACGCATGGCGCTCGATATCACCACGCCGGTGCAACAGGAGTATTTGAACCGCTTCGGCATGTTGACCCGCCCCACATTAGAGCTGCCGGAAGTGGCCGCGCCGCTGTTGCCGCCGCGCTGGGGGGACATTGAAACCATGACGATTTCCTACGGCCACGGCATTGCGGTGTCGCCCTTGCAGATGGCGGTGGGGGCAGCGGCGCTGGTCAATGGCGGTTGCCTGCCCGAGCCGACGATCTTGCCGCGGGCCCGTCCGGCACCCTGCAACCGGGTGATTTCGGAAGAGACGAGCCAGACCATGCTGCGTCTGCTGCGTCAGGTGGTGGAAGAAGGCACAGGCAAAAAAGCGGATGTGACCGGTTTCCCGGTCGCGGGCAAGACGGGGACGGCGGAGAAGGCGCGCGCGGGGGGCTATGCGCGGCGCTCGCTGATCACCTCTTTCATGGGCGCGTTTCCCGCCAATGCCCCTGATTATGTGGTCTATGTGGTGCTCGACGAGCCACGCGGCACGCGTGAGACCTTCAACTTTGCCACTGCCGGTTGGAACGCCGCACCGGTCGCGGGTCAGGTCGTGGCGCGGGTCGCGCCGCTGATCGGCGTGCGGCCAGTTTATGCGGTGACAAAGGAAGACGAAGAGACCTTGCGCCGCTACGCTGAAACCGCCATGCGCCCGCGCCCGGCGTTCTTGAGCCCCGACGCCATAGCCGCGCCGGTTCTCGTCGAGCCAGGTCCCGTTGAGCCGGTGGTGACCGCACCGCTCCTCTCCGAGGTCGAGGCCGAGCGGCCGGACCATGACCGGGTGGCGTTGCGGGCCGAGGAAGAGGCCTCGGGCAATGGCGAGGTTTCCACTGTCCGCTTCACCCGTTGAAGCGGGCGCGTCCCCGCGCCGCAGGAGCCGCCATGACCCAGACCCGACCACCCGCCGACACACCCCGCACGCCAGACACTTTGGATCCGGCCGCCGCGTTATGGAGTGCGGACGAAGCCCGTATCGCGGCCCAAGGCACATTGAGGGGGGCCTCGTCCTGGTTCGCCCATGGGGTGACCTTTGACAGTCGCGAGGTTGTGCCGGGCGACTTGTTCGTCGCGCTGAAAGGCGAGAGCCAGGACGGCCACGCCTTTGTCGGCCAGGCATTGGACAAAGGCGCGGCGGCGGCTCTGGTGAGCACGGTGCCTGAGGATGTGGCGCCGGACGCGCCGCTATTGCGGGTTCCTGACACGCTCCAGGGGCTGCGCGATCTGGGGGAGCACCGCCGTGCCGCCGTGGAAGCAGATATCTGTGCCATCACCGGCAGTGTCGGCAAGACGGGCACGACGGCGGCGCTGCGCGCGGCACTCTCCCCTGGCGGCCCCACCCATGCGCCGGTGAAAAGCTTTAACAATCATGTGGGCGTGCCCCTGACCCTGTCCCGCATGCCGCGCGACAGCCGCTACGGCGTCTTCGAGATCGGCATGAACCACGCGGGCGAGATCACGCCGTTGACCAAGCTGGTGCGCCCCGATGTGGCTATCGTGACCACGGTCGGCCCGGTGCATCTGGAGTTTTTCGAGAACGAAGAAGGCATCGCCGATGCCAAGGCGGAGATTTTCCAGGGCCTGGAGCCGGGCGGCGCGGCCATCATCAATCGCGACAACCGCCATTTCGAGCGCCTGAAAGCCCATGCGGACCGTCTGCACATCGAGCGCATCGTGCCGTTCGGCGCGCATGAGGAGGCACAGGCGCGCCTGATCGACGTCAAGGAAGACGGCCCAGGCTCCTGCGTCACCGCCGATATTTTGGGCCGGCAGATGACCTTCTATCTCGCCGCGCCAGGCCGGCATTTGGCGGAAAATGCCCTCGCAGTGCTGGCGGCGGTCGCTTGCCTCGGCGCGGATCTGCATGCCGCTGCGGATGCCTTGGCGGGCCTTGGGGCCTCTGATGGCCGGGGCCGGCGCCATGTGGTGGACACGCCAGCCGGGCCGTTCACGCTGGTGGATGAGAGTTACAATGCCAATCCCGCATCGATGAGCGCGGCCCTTGCAACGTTAGGCACGGGAGAGCCGGCGCCCGGAGGGCGGCGCATCGCCGTCTTGGGCGATATGTTGGAGCTGGGCCCGGGCGGCCCGCAATTTCATGAGCAGGCGAGTGGGGATGTGGTCGCGCACCATGTGGATTTGGTGTTCTGCGCCGGTCCGTTGATGCGCCATTTGTGGGACGCCTTGGAGCCCGCACGGCGCGGCGCCTATGCCGAGACATCTGCGGCTCTGTTGCCACAGGTGAGCCAAGCCGTCCGCGCGGGCGACGTGGTCATGATAAAAGGCTCTTTGGGCAGCCGCATGCGCCCCATTGTTGACGAACTGCTTGCGAAGCATGGAAAACAAGAGGGCCGCGTGGGGGCGGTCCGGAATGCCGAGGCACAAAGCCCGGCGGCCCGGTACAGCGGCCAATCCGAGGGGGTTTGATCTCGCATGCTGTTTCATCTGCTTGTCCCGTTGAGCGAGGACTTCGCGCTGTTCAACGTGTTTCGGTACTTGACCTTCCGCACGGGCGGCGCGGTCATGACGGCGCTCATTATCTCGCTCCTTGTGGGGCCGCGCTTCATTCAGTGGCTGAAAGCCAAGCAGCGCGAGGGCCAGCCAATCCGTGAGGACGGGCCGCAGTCGCACATCATCAAAAAAGCCGGTACGCCCACCATGGGCGGGTTCTTGATCCTGACCGCCGTCACCATTTCCACGTTGCTATGGGCCAAGCTGGACAATGTCTTCGTGTGGGCGGTGATGGGCGTGACCCTGGGCTATGGCGCCATCGGTTTTCTCGACGATTACAAGAAGGTCACCAAGCGGACGACTGACGGCCTGTCGGCGCGGGGCAAGCTGATTTTGCAGGTGACCATTGCCCTTGTTGCGGTTTGGGTCGTCACCATGGCGACGCCACCGGAACTGCAAAACGGCGTTGCGGTCCCGTTCGTGAAAGACCTGTTGGTGCCGTTGGGGATTGGCTTCCTGTTCTTCGGCGCTTTTGTGGTGGTGGGCTCATCCAATGCGGTCAACCTGACCGATGGTCTGGACGGCCTGGCCATTGTGCCGGTGATGATCGCCGCGACCGTGTTCGGGCTCATCGCTTATCTGGTGTCTCACGCGGAGTATGCCGACTATCTGCATTTGTTCCGGGTGCCGGGCACGGAGGAACTCTCCATCATGTGCGGCGCGCTCATTGGAGCGGGCCTGGGCTTTCTGTGGTTCAACGCGCCCCCGGCCATGGTCTTCATGGGGGACACGGGCTCGCTTTCGCTCGGCGGTGCGCTCGGCATGATTGCGGTGGCGACCAAGCATGAACTGGTGCTGGCCATTGTGGGCGGGCTCTTCGTGTTGGAAGCGGTCTCGGTCATCGTGCAGGTCATTTCCTACAAAACCACCGGGCGGCGGGTCTTCCGCATGGCGCCCATCCATCACCATTTCGAGCAGCTCGGCTGGCAGGAGTCGACGGTCGTGATCCGCTTTTGGATCATTGCCGTTGTCCTCGCGCTCATCGGACTGTCCACGCTGAAGCTGAGGTAAGCGGTGATCCCTGTAACTGAATTCGCAGGCCATGAGCTTGCGGTCTATGGGCTGGGCGAGACGGGGCTGTCCGCCGCGCTCGCCTTGAAAGCGGGCGGCGCGGTGCCCATCGTCTGGGACGCGGACCCGGAGCGGGTGGAGATGGCGCGGCGCCAGGGCCTGGTGGCGGTGGACCTTTTGGAAGTGGACTGGACCCGCTTCCTGGCCATCGTCATGAGCCCGGGGATCCCGCTCGATCATCCGGTGGCGGAAAAGGCCCGGGCGCTCAACATTCCTATTATCGGCGATATGGAACTGTTCGCGCGCGCCATCGGGCCGAAGGATCGGCGCGAGGCGCGGGTGATCGCGGTGACCGGCACCAACGGCAAATCGGTCACCACGGCACTGATCGGCCATATTCTGCAACGCAACGGCTTTGACGCGCGCGTGGGCGGCAACATTGTGGCGCCGGTGCTGGCGCTCGACCCGCCGGGCCAAGACACGATTTACGTCTTAGAGATTTCGAGCTTCCAGCTTGACCTCACTTACACGCTAGCGCCCGACGTGGCGGTGCTCACCAATCTGTCCCCCGATCATCTGGACCGCCATGGCAGCATGGAAGCCTACGCGGCCGTGAAGATGCGGATCTTTGAAGGCCAGGGGCAGGGGGATATGGCGGTCGTCGGCATCGACGATGATTACGCCATCGCTGTCTTTGATCACCTGGTGCAACGCAGCGCCGAGACGGGGACCGCGACAGTACCTGTGAGCATGAGCCGCCAGCTGGAGACCGGCTTGTTCGCCCATGACGGCTATCTCTTCGATGCGGATGCCCAGCCCGGCGAGCCGGTGGCGGATCTGACCCGCATGGCCACATTGCCCGGCCGCCATAACTGGCAAAATGCCGCCGCCGCCGTGGCGGCTGTGCGTCGCTTTCTGCCGGATACCGATAAGATCATCGCGGGCTTGCAAAGCTTTCCCGGCATTGCCAACCGGATGGAGATCGTCGCCACGGTGGGCGGTGTCTGGTTCATCAACGATTCCAAATGCACCAATGCGGCGGCTGCGGCGCGAGCGCTTGAGTGTTATGAGTCCGTGTACTGGATTGCCGGTGGCCGGGCGAAGGACGATGATCTCAATCCCATCGCGCCCTATCTGTCCCGTGTGCGCAAAGCCTATCTGATTGGCGAATCAGGTGAGGATTTTGCCCGCGCGCTGGAGGGGCATGTGGAGACGTCGGTCATGGGCACGCTGGACCGGGCGGTGGCGACCGCCTTTACGGATGCGGCCCGCGAGGGGCATCAGGGCGCGGTGGTGCTGTTCTCACCCGCCTGCACCAGCTATGATCAGTATGCCAATTTTGAGGAGCGCGGCGAGGCGTTCCGGCGCGTGGTGCGCGCGCTTGAAACCGTGCATCGGCGAGCCCGCGACGGGGGACCCGGCGCATGATGGCGTTCAAGCGCACCGACCGCAGCCCGTTCGGGGAATGGTGGTGGACCGTGGATCGGGGGTTGTTGGCCTCGGTGCTCGGGCTTGCCTTTGTCGGCGCACTGTTGTCACTCGCGGCCGGTCCGCCCATGGCTCAACGTCTGGGCTATGAGACGTATCACTTTGTGTCGCGCCATTTCATTTTCCTCGTGCCGGCGCTCTGTGTGCTGTTTTTTGTGTCCATGCTAGACGCCAAGGCCGTGCGGCGGTTGTGCGTGATCCTGTTGGGCGTTGCCTTTGTGGGCATGGGGCTGACTCTGGTCATGGGCGAGGAGGTCAAGGGCGCGACGCGCTGGTTGAAGCTCGGTCCGCTGACGGTGCAGCCGTCGGAGTTCATGAAGCCTGCGCTTATCGTGACGTCGGCCTGGATGTTCTCGCTGGCGCATCGCTCCAAGGGTTTTCCGGGCCAGTTGGTGGCGCTGGTGCTCTATGCCATCGCGGCGGGCTTGTTGGTGTTGCAGCCGGATATCGGGCAGACCGTGCTGGTGACGGCGGCCTGGGGCACAGTGTTTTTTGTGGCCGGTATTCCCTTCGCCTGGGTGGCGGTGCTGGGCATCGTTTCGGTGGGTGCGCTGGTGGCGAGCTATCTGTTCGTGCCCCACGTGACCGAGCGCATCAACGCGTTTCTGTTTCCGGGCGCCAATGACACCCACCAGGTGGATCAGGCACGCGATGCCTTCCTCAGCGGCGGCGTTTTTGGTCAGGGGCCGGGCGAAGGGCTGGTCAAACGGCACATTCCCGATGCTCATACGGATTTTATCTTCGCCGTGGCGGCCGAGGAATATGGCGTGATCATGTGTCTGCTGATCGTGCTGTTGTTCGGGTTTGTGGTGGTGCGCGGCCTGTCGCGGGCCCTCGCGGAACATGACCAGTTCGTTCAGTTGTCCGTATCCGGGTTGGTGACACTGGTTGGCCTTCAAGCGGTCATAAACATGGGTGTGAATCTCCAGCTCTTGCCGGCCAAGGGGATGACATTGCCGTTCATTTCTTATGGCGGCTCGTCGCTTGTCGCCGTGGCGCTGACCTTCGGGATGGTTCTCGCGCTCACCCGGCGGCGCGCCTCTCTGGGCGCTGCGCAGGAGACTATGCAATGATGGACCGCAACGCTCAGGCGCGTGCTGACGGACGCACCGTGGTCATTGCCGCTGGCGGCACGGGCGGGCATTTGTTCCCGGCCCAGGCGCTGGCCGAGACCTTGAGCGCAAGGGGTCTATCCATTGTGCTGATGACAGATGATCGCGGCCGCGCCTTTACAGACGCCTTTCCGGAAGCGGAAATCCGCATGGTGGAGGCGGCGACTTTTGCCGGGCGCGGATTGCTGGGCAAGATCTCGGCGGCGGGTTCCATCGTGTCGGGGATCGTTAGCGCTTATGGCATGCTGGGCGAGATCCGGCCGGCGGCGGTGGTGGGCTTTGGCGGTTATCCGGCGCTGCCAGCCATGGCGGGCGCGGTGCTGCGGCGGATCCCCACCTGCATTCACGAGCAGAATGCCATTCTGGGCCGGGTGAACCGGTTTATTGCACCTTATACAGATCTTGTGGCCGCGGCTTTCGACGGCATGGCCCGCGTGCCGTCCTCGGCGCGCTCGAAACTTGTGGTGACGGGCAACCCGATCCGGGCGGCGATCGCGGCACGGGCTGGCGCGGCTTATGATCCGCCGCGCCCGGGCGGTCCGCTGCGCCTGCTTGTCTTTGGCGGCAGCCAGGGCGCCCGCGTCTTCGGCGAGGTGGTGCCGGCAGCACTGGCGCTCCTTGATCCGGCGGATCGGGCACGTCTGGAAGTCGTGCAGCAGGTGCGCGAGGAGGATCTGGAGCGCGTGCGCACGGCCTATGACGCGGCGGGCATTGCCACGGATCTCCGCCCCTTTTTCACGGACATGCCGGATCGGCTGGAAGCGGCGCATCTGGTGATCGCGCGCGCGGGGGCGTCGAGTGTGACGGAACTGGCGGTGATGGGCCGGCCCTCCATCCTGGTGCCGTTGCCGGGCGCCATGGATGACCACCAGACCGCGAATGCGGGCGTGTTGGCGGCGCTGGGCGCGGCTTGGCGCGTGCCGCAAACCGACTTTACGGCCCAGTCGTTGCGCAATCTGATGGGTGCGCTGATGAATGATCCGGCCGCCTTGGCCCGGGCGGCGGAATCCGCCCTCGCGGCCGGCCACGCCGATGCCACCACCGCGCTGGGCGATATGGTGGTGGGGCTGACCCAGGCCGGGCGCGCCTATGCCCGCGAACGCCTGGGCCGGCCGGCGCGCCCCGCCTGAGGGCGCCGCCATATCTAACTTTGCCTCACGGGGACGCACGCGGTAAGCGACACAGGACACGCTCATGAGAACTATCCCCTTCGATATTGGGACCATCCACTTCGTCGGCATCGGCGGTATCGGGATGAGCGGCATTGCCGAAGTGATGCACACGCTGGGCTACAAGGTGCAGGGCTCGGACCTGGCGGAGAACGCCAATGTGAAGCGCCTGCGGGATCTGGGCGTCCCGGTCTTCATCGGTCAGACGGGGGATAATCTGGGTGCTGCACGAGTATGTGTGGTATCCACCGCCATCCAAGCGGACAATCCAGAATTGCTCGCCGCCCGCGAGCGCCAGATTCCTATCGTGCGCCGCGCGGAAATGCTGGCCGAGCTCATGCGCCTGAAATGGTCCGTGGCCGTGGGCGGGACCCATGGCAAGACCACCACCACATCGCTTGTCGCTGCCGTGCTGGAAGCCGCCGATATGGGCCCCACCGTGATCAATGGCGGCATCATCAACGCTTATGGCACGAATGCGGTGCTAGGCAAGGGCGACTGGATGGTGGTAGAGGCGGACGAATCGGACGGCACCTTTGTGAAGCTGCCCGCGACCGTTTCTGTGGTCACCAATATCGATCCCGAGCATCTGGACCATTACGGCGAATTCGACGCCGTGCGCGATGCTTTCGAGATTTTCGTGGAGAACATCCCCTTTTATGGTTTCGCGGTGATGTGCCTGGATCATCCGGAAGTGCAGGCCATGATCGGGCGCATCCGCGACCGGCGCGTGGTCTCTTACGGCTTCTCTCCGCAGGCGGATGTGCGGGCCGTGGGCGTCAGCTTCGAGGCCGGCGCCGCGCGCTTTGACGTGTTGATCCAAGACCGGATCAACGGCACCGAGCGTGAAATTGAAGGCTTGCAATTCCCCATGCCCGGGCGCCACAATGTGCAGAATGCGCTTGCCGCCATTGCGGTGGGCGTGGAACTGGGCGTCAACGACGAGGCGATCAAGCGCGCCATGGCCCAGTTCAAGGGCGTGAAGCGCCGCTTCACCCGCACCGGCATGTGGAACGGTGTTACCATCATTGATGATTACGGTCATCACCCGGTGGAGATCTCCGCCGTGCTGGCGGCGGCGCGTGGGGGGACCTTGGGCCGGGTGATCGCGGTGGTGCAGCCGCACCGTTATTCACGGCTTGCCTCCCTTTTTGATGAGTTCTGTACCTGTTTCAATGATGCTGATGTGGTCATCGTCGCCGATGTGCACGCGGCCGGTGAGAGCCCCATTGAAGGGGCGGACAAGGATGGTCTCGTCCAGGGGTTGCGCGATCACGGCCACCGCAAGGCCGTGCCGCTGCCCTCGCCAGAGGTGCTGCCCGATGTAATCCGTGAGATTTCCCAGCCTGGAGATCTGGTCGTATGCCTGGGCGCGGGCTCGATCACCGCCTGGGCCAATGCCTTGCCGGGTCAGCTCGATGCCCTCGATCGTGGCCCCGTGAATGCCGGAGTGGCGCCATGAGCCAATCATCCGTATCCGCAATGCCGGCCATCGCCCGCCATTTGCCGCCCGTCCGGGGCAAGATGATGCCCATGGCGGCCCTGGCCGCTGTGACCTGGTTCCGCGTCGGCGGGCCGGCCGACATGCTGTTCATGCCCGAGGACGCCGAGGATCTCGCGGCCTTTCTGAAAGGCACACCGGCGGATATTCCGATCACGGTGGTCGGGGTGGGCTCTAACTTGCTTGTGCGCGACAGCGGCATTGAAGGCGTGGTGATCCGCCTGGGCAAAGGCTTTTCCGGCGTGCGCCTGGACGGCACCCGGCGCTTGCGGGCCGGAGCCGCCGCGCTTGATGTCAGCGTGGCGAAGAGCGCCTTCGACGCGGCCATTGGCGGGCTGGAGTTCTATCGCGGTATTCCAGGCAGCATCGGTGGTGCGCTGCGCATGAATGCGGGCGCCTATGGCCGTGAAACCAAGGACGTGGTGCGCGAGGTGGTGGCGATTGACCGCGCGGGCGAGCGCCATGTGCTGAGCGTCCAAGATATGGGCTTTCAGTATCGCCGCTCTGGCGTGCCGGACGATCTGGTCTTTGTCGAGGCGGTGTTCGAGGGCGAGCAGGCTGATCCGCCGGTGATCTCTGCCCGCATGGATGAGATCACCGCGTCGCGCGAAGCGACCCAGCCAGTGAAAAGCCGCACGGGCGGGTCTACTTTCAAGAATCCCGATGGCGCCAAGGCCTGGCAATTGATCGATCAGGCGGGCTGTCGCGGCCTCACCCGGGGCGACGCGCAGGTTTCTGATCTCCACTGCAATTTCCTCATCAATCGCGGTCAAGCGAGTGCGGAGGATCTGGAGGCGCTCGCCGAAGACGTGCGCCGGCGGGTGCAGGAGACGAGCGGTGTCACGCTCGAATGGGAGATCAAGCGCTTAGGCCGGGAGAGCGCCGCGTGACGCAAACCGTCTTTGTCCCTGAGAGCACCCATGTGGCCGTCTTGAAAGGCGGCATCAGCGCCGAACGTGATGTCAGCCTTGTCAGTGGCGCCGCCTATGGCGAGGCGTTACGCACACTTGGATTCCGCGTCAGCGAAATCGATGCCGGGCCGGGTGTCGATGCGGCCTTGCGTGAAACCGCGCCCGATGTGGTGGTGAATGCCCTGCACGGTCAGTGGGGGGAGGATGGCTGTGTCCAGGGGATCCTAGAGACGTTGGGACTGCCTTACACCCATTCCGGCGTGCTGGCCTCGGCCCTGGCCATGGACAAGCAGCGCTCCAAGGCGCTGTTTCGCGAAGTGGGTATTCCGCTTGCCGAGAGTCAGGTCATCGCACGGGCCGATGCGGCCGCCACCCACGCCATGGAGCCGCCTTACGTGATCAAGCCCGTCAGCCAGGGCTCCAGCGTTGGCGTGTTCGTGATTCGTCCTGGCGATAATCGTCCACCCGCCGAGTTGACCGATCCCGCATGGGATCTGGGCGAGGAGGTCATGATTGAACGCTTCGTCCCCGGACGGGAGCTGACGGTAGGGGTGATGGGCGATCGCGCCTTGGCGGTGACGGAAATCGTGCCGCTGACCGAGTTTTATGACTATGACGCCAAATACGCCGAAGGCGGCTCGCGCCATGTGCTGCCGGCTGAAATTCCTGGCGCCGTGGCCGAATCCGCGCTGGAGTATGCCTTGCGCGCGCATCGGGCGCTGGGCTGCCGGGGCGTCACCCGCGCCGACTTCCGCTTTGATGATACGAAAAATTCATCTTCGGATGGTATCGGTGGACGCTTAATTTTGCTCGAAATTAACACTCAGCCTGGCATGACTCCCACATCCCTGCTCCCGGAGCAGGCGCAAGCGGTCGGTATCTCCTTTACCGAGCTTGTGCATTGGATGGTGGAGGATGCCTCATGTCACAGATAACCGGCCGCCCGCGTGTTGCTCTGACCCCGGATGACGAAGGTCGCCCCGCGGGCTCGCGTAAAGGCGGGCCCGAGACGCGCAAACCGTCCGTGGTCGCACGCCGCTGGCAGCGATTTTACTCCGGCCTGCGCCGGGATATGCAGCGCAATCAGCCGTTGGTGATGTTCATCGCCTTGTTCGGGGCGCTCTTGGCGCTGTACGGCATTTGGGCCTCGGGCCTGGTGACGCACACGGCGCAGGCAGCCGTTTCGGGCAGCGAAACCTTGCTTGCTCAGGCTGGCGTGCGCGTAGAAACAGTGACTGTGCGCGGGCGCACTCAGACCGAAGAGGCTGATGTGATCGCCGCGCTTGGCGAGGTGCAGGACACGCGCCTCCTCGATTTCGACGCCAATGCAGCGCGCGTGCGGGTGGAGGCGTTGGCCTGGGTCAAGCGCGCTCATGTCATGCGGCTCTTGCCCAACCGCATTCATGTGGACCTGGAAGAGCGGACGGCCTTTGCCATTTGGCAACGGCGCGGCAGTTTTGTGCTCATCGATCGCGAGGGCGTGGAACTGGACATGCTCAGCAGCGAGACCATCGACCAGTTCGCGTCATTGCCGCATGTGGTGGGCGAGGGCGCCAATGCCCATGCGGCTGAGCTTCTGGATGGTCTGGAAGACGCGCCGGCGCTGAAATCGCGTTTGCGTGCGGCGAGCCGGATCGGCGATCGGCGCTGGAACCTGCGGCTTGATAACGGCATTGATGTGCGCTTGCCTGACACGGGCGTGGACCGCGCCATTCGTGACATCGCGGCGCTGGACGCCGAGCACCGCCTGTTGGCGCGACGTCTGTCGGTCATTGATCTGCGGGTGCCGGACATGTTGGTGGTGCGGCCGGCCGAAGACGGCGACCGGGATGCCGCAGCCGGATTTGAATCTCAATGGCGCCGCGATCGGCGAATCGTGGTGGAAGATGATGCGGCGTAATGGCTTGGGGCCATGCGTCGTCCGCCGGCACGCCCGTGTTCGGTGGTCTGTCTGACAGCTCACGGCCAGCCCGGCCTTTGGGGGCCGCAAGGTTCGGGCGCTGGATCACCGCCGCATCCGCTGGCGGCACGGGGAAGTGCGAGAACGCATGCGCGGGTCCATGAAACAAGGCGTCATAGCCGGACTTGATATTGGTACGACCAAAATCGCCTGCATCGTGGCCCGGGTGTCTCCCGGGCGCGGCGATGAACCAGCGACCATGACTGTGCTAGGCGCGGGCCATCAGGTCTCGCGCGGCATCAAGCGCGGCGTGGTGGTGGACATTCAGTCAGCGGAGGAGGCCATCCGCGCGGCCGTGGACGCGGCCGAGCGCATGGCTGGTGTCGTTGTGGAGCGGGTCTGGGTCAACTTTTCCCATGCGGGCCTGCGCAGCCGTCATGCCTCGGTTGAGATCGATCTGCCGAGCCACGAAGTGGGCCGGGATGATGTGGCGCATGTCCTTAACGAGGCGCGCGCGCTTCTGGATGCGCCGGATGTGTGTGCATTGCATGGCGTGCCGCTGGGGTATGCCATCGACGGCAGCCGCGGTATTCGCGATCCCTTAGGCATGGTCGGCGACCGGCTGGGCGTGACCGTGCATCTGGTCACAGCACCGCAGGCGCCCGTGCGCAATTTGTCCGTGGCGGTTAAGCGGTGCCATTTGGACGTGGCCGGATTTGTGGCCGCACCTTACGCCAGCGGCCTTGCGTCCCTTGTGGATGACGAGATGGATCTGGGTGTCACCGTCATTGATATGGGCGGGGGCACCAGTTCGCTCGCGGTCTTTTTCGACGGCCGATTGATGTTCACTGATGTGGTGGCCGTGGGCGGCCAGCATGTGACAAGCGATCTGGCGCGCGGCCTGTCGACCCCGCTGAGCGATGCTGAGCGTATGAAAACGCTGTACGGCAGCGCGCTGCCATCGCCGGCGGATGAGCGAGATCTCATTGATGTGCCACAGATCGGTGAGGACTTCGATGGCGGATCGAATCAAGTACCGCGCTCGGCACTGACCGGCATTATCCAACCGCGTATCGAAGAGACGCTGGAGCTGATCCGGGATCGGATTAAGGAAAGCGGCTTTGAAGATGTGGCTGGGCGGCGAGTCGTGTTAACCGGTGGGGGCAGTCAGCTGACGGGGGCGCGGGAAGTTGCAGCACGGGTGCTTGGCAAACCAGTGCGAATCGGCCGTCCTGGAGGTCTCTCTCGGTTGCCGGAGACGATGACCGGTCCGGCCTTTACGGCTTGCGCGGGCGTTGTTGCCTATTCCGTCCGTGCGCCTCGTGAAGCGCTACGCCGCGATGTGGAGCCGGCCGAAAGAGGGGCGTTCGGAAGTTTTTCGCGGATCGGGCGTTGGCTGAAGGCCAATTTTTAACCCTCCGTTAACGGCTCTAAAGCAGTTGTTAACCACCGTCAGGGTTAATGCGACATAAATGACGGCGTGGGATTGAACAGTGTTGATACACGAAGTCGCGGTCGGTGCGGTGGCCGAAGCGGCGGGCAAGTGTACCGAGCGGAGGCAATGATGAGCATCAATCTGAAGGTGCCCGACGTGAGTGAACTGAAGCCGCGGATCACGGTCTTCGGTGTGGGTGGTGCCGGCGGCAACGCCGTGAGCAACATGGTGCGGTCGAACCTCGAAGGGGTCGAGTTCGTCGTTGCTAACACGGACGCGCAGGCGCTGACCGGCTCGCCGGTTGAGCGCAAGATCCAGATGGGGACGTCGATCACGGAAGGTCTGGGCGCCGGCTCGCGACCCGAGGTCGGCTGTGCAGCGGCCGAGGAGTCCCTGCCGGAGATCATCGATCAACTGACCGGCTCGCACATGGTGTTCATCACCGCGGGCATGGGTGGTGGCACCGGCACCGGCGCAGCACCGGTGATCGCACGGGCCGCGCGGGATCAGGGCATCCTGACCGTCGGTGTCGTGACGAAGCCGTTCCATTTCGAGGGCGCCCGCCGGGCTCGGGTGGCCGAAGCGGGTATTCTGGAGCTTCAGCGATATGTGGATACGCTGATCGTTATTCCGAACCAGAACCTGTTCCGCATCGCCAATGAGAAGACCACCTTCGCCGACGCGTTTAAGCTCGCCGACGAAGTGTTGCACTCGGGCGTGCGCGGGATCACCGATCTCATGGTCATGCCGGGCCTGATCAATCTCGACTTCGCCGATGTGCGCACCGTGATGAACGAGATGGGCAAGGCGATGATGGGCACAGGCGAGGCCCAGGGCGAACAGCGGGCGATTGAGGCGGCGGAAGCGGCTATCAACAATCCGCTTCTTGACGAAGTGCCCATGAAAGGCGCGCGCGGTGTGCTGATCAACATCACCGGCGGCATGGACATGACCCTGTTCGAAGTCGATGAAGCGGCCAACCGCATTCGCGGCGAAGTCGATCCGGACGCGAACATCATTGTGGGCTCCACCTTCAATGAGGGGATGGAAGGCACCATCCGGGTCTCTATCGTGGCGACCGGCATCGCCGATGCCGAAACCATGGAGCAGGCCCCGTCCCAGGCGCCCGCCACCGAAGCTGTCGCTACGCCGGCGCCGGGGGCGCAGCAGGCTCCGGGCCTTGTCCGTCCGGCAGCCCGTCAGCCCTACCGCCAGACCACTGGCGCACCGGCCAAGGACGAGGGCTGGCGCCCCAAGGCCCCGGTCATGTCGCCGGCGGCGACGGGGGCCGACGCAGAAGCGGCCAAGGCGCCTGATCTGTCCGTGGTTGGCGGCAATGAGGACCTGCAGTCGGAAGTGAACAGGGCTCTGGAACAGGGTGCGGAAGTAGACGACGCCGTGGCTGAGCAGATTTTGTCGGCGGCCGAGCAAGCGATCGAGCAGGGCGAGGTGAAGCGGGCCGCTGCCGGTGGTGCCCAGACGGAAGCGCGCGCCGCGCAACCGGCCGAGCCGGAGCGTAAGCGCGGTGGCCTTCTCAACCGTATGGCGAGCGTATCGCTTGGTCGGCTCATGGAGGGCTCGGGCCGCTCCAGCCAACCGCCGCGCCGCGATACCTCCGCACCGGTGACGGGCGAGGCTGGTGGCCCGGCCAAAGCCAAGGACAAGGCCGATCAGGCCCTGCGCGCCACCACCGATGACCAGCTGTTCCCGTCCTGTGAGGACAAAGATCAGCTCGAAATTCCGGCCTTCTTGCGCCGTCAGGCGAACTGAGTACGGCCTTTACCGTAAATACAAAAAGCCGGCGGAACACCCTTCCGCCGGCTTTGTTTTTGCGTCAGGGTCCGCGCGTGCTGGGTGGAGGCGATGGGCGGCGGCAGGGGCGGATGGCTTTTCTTCCGTGACCAAAGATGCCAGCATAATGAAACCGCATTTTCGCCCAGGCAGCGCGCGTTTTGTCCGCAAGATCACCGCACTGGCCCAAAGCCCTGAAGCGATGGCCAAAGCCGAGAAGCGACGGGATAGGACACAATCGAACGGGCGGATCCAGAAGGCGGGGCAGTCGGGGGGATCACGTCCATGGCGAAATCTGAGCTTTTGGGGAGCAGCGCAGCACCGTGACCGCCCTTTTTGGATTGAAGACCCCGTACCAGACCAGTCTGAACCACGCGATCCGCTGTTCCGGCATCGGCCTGCATACCGGTGAACCGGTGACCATGCGCCTGAAGCCGGCGCCTGTGGGCACCGGCATTTTGTTCGTGCGCGCTGATGTGACGGGCCAGGACCCCAAAGTGCCAGCCCGGTTCGACGCGGTGAGCGAAACCCAGCTGGGCACGACCATCAGCAATGCCGACGGCGTGTCGGTCGCGACCATCGAACATTTGATGGCGGCCCTGGTGGGCTGCGGTGTGGACAATGTGCTGGTGGAACTCGACGGTCCGGAAGTGCCGATCATGGACGGCAGTGCCGCGCCTTTTGTGTTTCTGATCGAATGCGCGGGTGTGTCCGTCAGCGATACGCCGCGCCAGGTGATCCGCGTGTTAGAGCCGGTGGTCCTGGAAGAGGGCGCGAAATACGCGTCCCTGGAGCCTGCCGACACCTTCTCTGTGGATTTCGAGATTGATTTCGAAACCCCCGTGATTGGCCATCAGCGGTATGGCTTTGAATTGTCCAGCGCCGCGTTCAAGACGGAATTGTGCCGCGCGCGGACATTCGGGTTTTTGAAGGATGTGGAACTGCTTCAATCCATGGGGCTGGCGCGGGGTGGGTCGCTGGAAAATGCCATCGTCATTTCCGAGGACCGTATTCTCAATGAGACGGGCCTGCGCTATCCGGACGAGTTTGTGCGTCATAAGACGCTCGATGCCATCGGCGATCTCGCCTTAAGTGTGGTGCCTATAAAAGGGCACGTGACCGCGCGCCGGTCCGGCCATGATCTGAACAACCGGTTGTTGCGGGCCCTGTTTGCCCGGCCCGAGGCCTGGCGCCTGGAAACGATGACGGCGGAAGACATGGCCGATGCAGAGGGTCTCACGGAAGAGACGCTGCTGCCCGCTGCGGGGCGGTAAAGACCGGCGGTCAGGCGTCAGCTCTCGCCGTCGTCTGGCAGCGGCGCATCGGCCAGCGTGAGCGGGCTGCGTGGTCGGCCTGCACGGTCGGTCAAGCTCTTCACCAGGCTTGAGACCGCGTTGCGCACTTGCGGATCAGTGATCTCGGAGAAATTGCGCACCAATTCGATGGTGGAGCGGTTGCGCCCCCCATGAGGCATGGGGGTGCTTTGTGAGGTCGGCTCCAGATCCTCGAAAAAGTAGCTAATGTCGGAATCCAGATGCTTGGCGATCTCGTAGAGGCGCCCGGCACTCACCCGGTTGGATCCGGTCTCGTATTTTTGGACTTGCTGATAGGAGATATCGAGAGCATTCGCCAGCTGCTCCTGAGTCAAACCCAGCAGCGTCCGGCGCTGGCGGATCCGCTCCCCCACATATTCATCCACGCGCTTTGCCAGTCTCGGTGTCATCTGTCCCTGCGGATCCTTTTCCTTGGCGTCCCCTGTGTCGGCGTATCGATACGGCGGATCCGATCATCCCGGTTGAGACGGGAGGGCGGAACGCACCGGACACGGTGGGAGGCGGTCTCTTCAGGCTGCGTATGACCCCGGCACAACGGACGTCAAACGGCAGGCTGCATGCCCAAATACGAGCATAAGGCCGCATTACAATTCGAAACACTTGGAAATGGCAAGGTCTTTCCTCGCCGTAAAGCTGTATACGCGTGTACAATCAAAGACATAGATCGAGGTGCGGGCCACGCGGTGATCAGCGCATTGTGCATTCGCCCACCATTGCCATGGCCGTTTGCCACGGCTTAGGCTAAAACGATCTGTGCGGTGGGTTTGGCTGCGATAGTGGAGACAGATCCCTCTCTTTCGGGATCGCAAGGAGGCTCGTCTCGGGATGACGCTAGGGTCTTGGGTTTTGTCCGGCGCGCGCGCCGTGGCTCTTGGGGTGACAGTGGTGGCGGGCCTGGCTGTGGCAGGTTGCTCGGGAACGGGCAAGCCGAAAGAGCTGCAATATGTAGAGACGCCAGTCGAGACGCTCTACAACCAAGCCGTCGACGAGATGAACAAGCGCCGTTACGCCCAGGCCGCGTTGCGCTTCGATGAGGTGGAGCGCCAGCACCCTTATTCCATCTGGGCGCGGCGAGCCATGCTCATGTCCGCCTATAGTTATTACGAGAGCAACCGGTATGACGAGGCCATCCTGGCGGCCAACCGGTTCATCTCGCTGCATCCGGGTAACCGGGACGTGGCTTACGCCTATTACATCATCGCGGTCTCCTTCTATGAGCAGATCTCCGATGTGGGCCGCGACCAGAAAATGACCGAGGACGCGCTGAAAGCGCTCGAAGATGTGGTCCGCCGCTTCCCCAATTCCGAATATGCCCGCGATGCGCGCTTGAAGATCGACCTGACCCGCGACCACCTGGCGGGTAAGGAGATGAGCGTGGGCCGTTGGTATCTGCGTCGGGACCAGCATGTGGCGGCCATCAACCGGTTCCAGAACGTCATCGCCAATTACCAGACCACGTCTCACGTGCCTGAGGCGCTGCACCGCCTGACGGAATCCTATCTGGCATTGGGTGTGCTGCCGGAAGCACAGGCCTCGGCCGCCGTGCTCGGGCACAATTTCCCGGGCAGCAAATGGTACCAGGACAGCTATGACATGCTGACCAAGCGCAATCTGGTGCCCAAGGAAGACGAAGCGTCGTGGGCGACCCGGGCCTGGAACACCATTTTCTAAGGGTGCTCCTCTTAGCTCCCGCGCCGCATTGGCGCGGGGCGGAGCACGGCCTATCCTGATGCCAGACCGAATCGCGCAGCGGCCGGACACATGGTCTCTGTGTGGGCTTGGGAAGGCACATCATGCTCTCCGCTCTCTCCATTCGCGACATTGTGCTGATCGACCGGGTGGATCTCACCTTCGCGCCCGGCCTGTGCGTGCTCACGGGCGAGACCGGGGCGGGTAAGTCCATTCTGCTTGATGCTTTGGGGCTGGCCACCGGCGCGCGGGCGGACAAACGGCTGGTGCGCCATGGGGCAGGCGAAGGCTCGGTGACAGCGGTGTTTTCCGTGGCCTCCGACCATCCGGTGCTGGCGCAGATCCGGGAGGCGGGCCTGAGTGCAGCCGGAGATGAGCCGGGCACTATTTTGCTGCGCCGGGTGGTCTCCACCGAAGGGCCGAGCCGCGCCTTCATCAATGATCAGCCCGTGGGCGTGGGCCTGCTGGCCGCCGTGGGGGCGGGACTGCTGGAGCTACACGGCCAGCATGACGACCGGGGCCTGCTCGACCCCTCAGCCCACCGCGCGTTTCTCGATCTTTATGCGGGGCTTGGCGGCGAGGCGCGGGCATTGGGCCAGCATTTTGCCCGCTGGCAAGAGGCCGAAAGTGCCTTCACCACCCGCGAGGCGCAGATCGCCAAAGCGCGGACCGAAGCTGATTATCTCCAGCATATGATGCGCGAGCTGGACACACTTGATCCGCAAGCAGATGAAGAAGAAGCCCTTGCGGCAGAGCGCACCTTGCTCATGCATGGCGAGAAGATCGCTGGCGATCTGGACGACGCGGCCAAGGCGCTGTCAGGTTCGAGTGGCGGTATCGATAGCGCGCTCGCCGCGGCGCTGCGTAAGCTGGAGCGGGTGCGCGAGCAGGCGGCCGGGCGCCTGGAAGACGCCATCACGGCCATTGACCGGGCGCTAACGGAAGTGGCCGAGGCGCGAGGCCGGGTAGACGAGGCGCGCACCAGTTTCGATTACGACCCGGATCGTCTGAGTGCGGCGGAAGAGCGTCTGTTCACCTTACGGGCAGCAGCGCGCAAGCATGGCGTGCGGGTGGATCAGCTCCCGGCCATGCGTGCGCGCTTCCATGACGAGTGGCGGGCGCTGGAGACCAGCGAACAGGATCTTGCGGCCTTGAAGAAACAGGCCGGACAAGCGCGTGAAGCCTTTTTGGTGGCGGCCCGAGCGTTGTCGGACAAGCGCGCCGCCGCCGCGACCCGGCTCGATGAGGCGGTCGCTGAAGAACTGGCGCCGTTGAAGCTGGAGAAAGCGCATCTGCGCACGGGCGTGACGGCCTTGGCACCGGAAAAGGCCGGGGCCGGCGGCCTTGATCAGGTGCGTTTTGAAGTGGCGACCAATCCGGGGGCGCCTTATGGCCCGCTGACCCAGATCGCGTCGGGCGGTGAGCTTTCCCGCTTTATCCTGGCACTGAAAGTCGTGTTGGCGGCGCAGGGACCCGACCGCACCTTGATCTTTGATGAGATCGATCGCGGTGTCGGCGGCGCGGTAGCGGATGCGGTGGGCGAACGGCTGTCGCGCCTGGCCGATGCGCCCGGCGGCCAGGTGCTGGTCGTGACACACTCGCCGCAGGTGGCGGCGCGGGGGCGCCATCACTTGCGCATCGCGAAAGGGCATGATGGAGATCACATGGTCACGCGCGTTGGTGTTCTGGATCCGGACGAGCGGCGTGAGGAAATCGCGCGCATGCTGGCCGGTGCGTCCGTAACGGACGAAGCCCGGGCGGCCGCTGGCAAGTTGCTGGGCAGTGGGACCAAACCGGCGCCCAAAGCGCCAAAGAAGCGGGCGCGGCGCTCATGAGCCGGGTACGAGAGACGGCGGTCGAGGATCTGACACCGGAAGAAGCCGCCCGTGAATTGGCTACCCTGGCCGAGGAACTGGCGGCCCACGCACGGCGCTATTACCAGGATGACGCGCCCATCATTTCCGATGCCGAGTATGATGCGCTGGAGCAGCGCAATATCGCCATCGAAGCCCGCTTCGCCGATTTGGTGCGGGCAGACAGCCCGATGACGCGCGTGGGCGCGGCCCCGTCGGAGAAATTCGCCAAAGTAGCCCATGCGGTGCCCATGCTGTCGCTGGGAAATGCTTTTGACGATGAGGACGTGGCGGATTTTCGCGAGCGGGTGTCGCGGTTTCTAAAACTGACGGAGGCGGATGACCTCGCGGTCCTGGCCGAGCCCAAGATTGATGGCTTGGGCGCGTCGCTGCGTTATGTGGACGGGGTCTTCGTGCAGGGCGCAACGCGCGGCGACGGCCAAACCGGCGAGGATGTCACCGCCAATTTGCGCACCATCGCTGATATTCCAGCGATGTTAAAGGGCAAGACCCCGCCCTCAGTGTTTGAAGTGCGCGGCGAAGTCTATATGGCGCATTCAGACTTTACAGCCCTCAATGCTCGCCAGGACGCGGCCGGCAAGCCCACGTTCAAAAACCCCCGCAATGCGGCGGCGGGGTCCCTGCGGCAACTGGATTCACGGATCACGGAAGACCGGCCTTTGCGGTTTTTCGCCTATAGCTGGGGCGAGGTGAGTGACCTGCCGGCCCAGACCAATCACGGGGTTTTGGCGCAGTTCGTGGACTGGGGCTTTCAGGTGAACCCGGAGCACCGCTTGTGCACATCCCTGGAGGAGATGCTCGCGGTGTACCGGCGCATTGCCGGCCAGCGCGCGGATCTCGATTACGATATTGACGGGGTCGTCTACAAGGTGGACCGGCTTGACTGGCAGCGCCGCTTGGGGTTTGTGTCGCGCGCGCCACGCTGGGCCATTGCCCATAAGTTTCCCGCCGAGCAGGCCGAGACGGTCCTGGACGCCATTGAGATTCAAGTGGGTCGAACAGGGGCTCTGACGCCGGTGGCGAAGCTGAAACCGATCACGGTGGGCGGCGTGGTGGTTTCCAACGCGACATTGCACAATGAAGACGAGATCGCGCGCAAAGATGTGCGCGTGGGCGACACGGTCGTGGTGCAGCGGGCGGGCGATGTCATTCCCCAAGTGGTCCGTGTGGTGATGGAGAAGCGCCCCAAGGACGCTAAGCCCTTCGAGTTTCCCACCGCTTGTCCGGCCTGCGGCAGCCATGCGGAGCGCGACACGGACGAAAAGACCGGGAAGGCCGATGTGGTGCGCCGGTGTACGGGGGGGCTCATCTGTCCTCGCCAGGTGGTGGAGCGCCTTAAGCATTTTGTGTCCCGCAATGCCTTTGACATCGAAGGATTGGGCGCCAAGCAGGTGGAGGCGTTCTACGCGGATGGTTGGATCAAAGAGCCGGCCGACATCTTCGCTCTGGAAGAGCGGGATGGCGCCCCGCATCCGCTTCTGCGAGAGCGCGACGGGTGGGGGGATAAGTCCGCAGGCAACCTGTTTCAGGCCATCGCCGAGCGGCGGCGCATTGGCCTCGACCGCTTCATCTATGCTTTGGGCATCCGCCATGTGGGCCAGACCAATGCCCGCATGTTGGCCCGCCATTACGGATCCATGAAAGCCTTCCGGACAGCCATGGAAGCAGCAAGCACGGATGACACGATGGCGGCGGATTTGCTCTCGATCGACGGGGTCGGGGGCGTGTTGGCCAAGGCCGTGACGGACTTCTTCGCCGAACAGCATAATCGCGACGCGCTGGACCGTTTGCTGGCCTACGTCACCCCAGAGCCCTACACCGAAGAGATCGCGGAAGACACGCCCATTGCCGGGAAAACGATTGTCTTTACAGGAACGTTGGAAAAGATGACCCGAGCAGAAGCCAAGGTGCGGGCCACGGCTCTTGGCGCCAAAGTCTCGGAGTCTGTGTCGAAGAAAACTGACCTGGTGGTCGCTGGCCCCGGTGCGGGGTCCAAACGCAAAAAGGCCGAGGACCTGGGCGTTCAGGTCCTCAGTGAGGACGAGTGGTTGACGCTGGCCGGCGCGGAGGAGACGCCATGAAACGCTTGCTGATCATCGCCCATGCGCCTTCACCCAACACAAGCCGCCTGCGCGATGCGGTGCGCGATGGCGCGCTGGCCATGGACAGCGACGCCGTGGAGACTGTCGTAAAAGCTCCGTTGGAGGCAGGCCCCGATGATGTGCTCGCCGCCCAGGCGCTGGTGCTCGGGACCACGGAAAATCTCGGCTATATGAGCGGAGCCCTGAAGGATTTCTTTGATCGCAGCTATTATCCGTGTCTGGAGCACACGCAAGGGCTGCCTTATGCCCTTTACATCCGTGCCGGCAATGACGGTACGGGCACGCGCCGGGGCGTGGAGACCATTGTGACGGGCCTGCGCTGGAAGGCGGTGCGCGAGCCGCTCCTGTGCCGGGGTGACTGGCGCGAAGACTTTGTGGACGAGGCGCGCGAGCTCGGCACCCTTATGGCCGCCGGGCTCGACGCCGGTGTGTTTTAAAGCGCACGCGTCACGTCTTGCAGCCAGGCGCGGGTGGCGCCGTCGAGCTTGGGCGCGATCACTTTATAGACCCGGGCGTGATACTCGTTCAGCCAGTGGCGCTCCGCATCGCTGAGCATGCCGGGGATGATCAGAGTACGGTCGATGGGCGCAAGTGTCAGGGTTTCAAAGCCCAGAACCGGCCGGTCTCCACCATCAAGTGTTTCCGGCTTGGTCACGGCAATCAGGTTCTCGATACGAATGCCGTACTGCCCTTCGCGGTAGAAGCCTGGCTCGTTTGACACGATCATGCCCGGTTTCATCGCTGTATTCTTTAGCCGCTTGGAGATCGATTGCGGGCCCTCATGGACGCTGAGATAAGTGCCCACGCCATGGCCCGTGCCATGATCGTAATCGCAGCCGATCTCCCAAAGCGGTTGGCGCGCGATGGTATCAAGCTGAATGCCCAGCGTGCCTTCCGGGAACCGGGCCAGGGTAAGGCCGATCATGCCTTTCAGCACGCGCGTGAACCGATCGCGCATCTCCTCGGTGGGCGTGCCGACGGCGATGGTACGAGTGATGTCGGTAGTGCCGTCCTCATACTGACCACCAGAGTCAATGAGGTAGAGCGTGCCGTGTTCCAGCCGCCGGTTGCTGCGCTCGGTCACGCGGTAATGGGGCAGGGCCGCGTTCGGGCCAACGGCGGATATGGATTCAAAACTGATGTCTTTAAGATCGTGGGTTTCTTCGCGGAACGTTTCGAGTTGCTTGGCCGCCGCGATTTCGTCGATGGCGCCGCCGGTCGCCTCCCGCGCGAGCCAGGCGAGAAACCGGGTGACGGCCACGCCGTCGCGCTCATGGGCGTTGCGCATGCCATCAAGCTCTGCCGCGGTCTTGCACGCTTTGGGCAGCTGGCAGGGATCGGCCATGTGTTTGACGGTCGCGCCGGCGTCCCGCAGGCGATTGTCCACCCAGACCGGTGTCCATTCCGCGTCGAGCGCAACGGTTTTGCCATCCGCCCCCAGACGGTCAAGGGTCGGGCCCAGCACATTGGGCGCGGTCACCGTAACCGCATTGCCTAAATGCGCCCGCAGATCGCCGTCGATTTTGCGATCGTCAATGAACAGGTCCACTTGCCCATCCGTATGCAGAAGGGCAAAGCAGTGTGTGACCGGCACATGGGGCACGTCGCCGCCGCGTATGTTCAGCAGCCAAGCGATAGAATCAGGCAGGGCCAGCACGACGGCGTCGGCGCCGGCCTTTTCCAGAGTCGCGCCCACGTTGAGGCGCTTGTCCTCAGACGCGCGGCCCGAAAGGCTCGTGGGATGCGGGTGCGCGGGCGCCAGAGGCGGCAAGGGCTGATCCGCCCACACCGCGTCGATCGGGTTATGGTCAAGGGGTTCCAGCCTCGCGCCCGCCGCTTCGATAGCTGGCTTGAGGCGGCGAATATCACCCGGCGTATGCAGCCAGGGGTCAAAGCCAATGATCTGGCCAGCGCTCAGCGCCTCACCAAGCCAGGCATTGGCCGAGGATGTGACAGTGGAGACCGGTTCGAACACGGCGGTGTCCACCTGCTGGCGCACTTGCACCGTATAACGTCCGTCCACGAATACGGCCGCCTGGTCCGGCAGCACGGCAGCCATGCCGGCCGAGCCCGTAAACCCGGTGAGCCAGGCCAGACGTTCCGCATGGGCCGGCACATATTCGCCCTGGTGTTCATCTGCACGGGGAATGATCACGCCGTCAAAACCGTGGTTTTTCAGATGCGCGCGCAGCAGAGCGGCGCGTTCGGCGCCATGATCCGGGTTGCCGCGTTCACTGAAGGACTGACGCATAGGGGCTCTCCTGACAGGTTAGGCGGCATCAAGCACGAGGGTGCTCCAGCCTTCAATCCGGGTTCGGTCTTTGACGCTTAAGCCAAGTGGTGTGTAGGCCGCCAGCACCCGCTCTTCTTGATCAGTGAGAAGGCCCGAGAGCACCACGGTGCCCTTCGGGGCGACGGTCGTGCTGATCTCCTCCGCCAGATCGATGAGCGGTTGCATCAAGATATTGGCGACCACCAGATCATAGGGCGCCTGATCGCGAATGGCCGTGCAGCGGGTCCCGCTGGCCACGGTAAACGCGATTTCATCCGCACACGCATTGACATGGGCATTGGCTTTGGCGGTTTCAATGGCGATCGGGTCCATGTCGCCGGCCATCACCGGAATGCGCATATGTTTGGCAATGGCCATGGCAAGAACACCGGTACCGCAGCCCACATCAAGGGCGTTGCGATAGGCACGGGCGCGCCCCAGCGTGTCGATGGCTTCAAGACAGCCGCGTGTGGTGCCATGATGGCCGGTGCCGAAGGCCTGGCCAGCCTCAATCAGGATACCAATATCATCGGCTCCGCTCGGGCCGTCATGGTGCTGACCATGGACGATGAAGCGTCCTGCGCGCACTGGTGTCAATTCGCTCAAAGACATGGCCACCCAATCTTCATCGGGTAACCGGCACACGGAGGTGAGTAATCGGTCCTCGTCGGAAATCAGATCGAGTGCCGCGCGGGCTTCGCGCTGCTCGTCATAGAGCGCATCGACCCGCCAGCAGTCTTTGTCCGCGTCTTCGAAAATGGACACCGCCAACGCCTCTGGCAAGACCGCGTCGGACCAGAGTGCCGCGGCCTGCTCCGCCGGTTCGCGTTCCGCATGAAGAATAATCCGCCACATGATTGTCGTCCCTTCAACCCCCGAAAATGCTCACTCGGCCACTGGCGACACGAAGCTGGCAATCACCCGCTTCGATCCGACCGTGTCAAAGGTCACGGTCAGCTTCGCCCCCTCCATGGCCGTGATACTCCCCGTTCCGAACTTTTGATGCGAGACCCGGTCGCCCACCGTGAAGTTTTGCGCGCTTGGGTCGGTGGTCGCGATCAGGTCCTTGTGATGGTCAATGACTTGCGGGGCATCAAGACGCGGTCGCCCCGCTTTGCCCGCCGCTTGCGCCCGCCGCCAGCCCGGCGTGTCATAACCGCTGGTGAACGGCGTCACATGATCAAAGCGCGACGGGCCTGCAAAGGGCGAGGCGGTGCTATCTTCGGTAATGTGCTTGGCCGGCAGTTCACTGATGAAGCGGGACGGGATACAGGGCTGCATCCGCCCGTAAATCGTCCGCATGGTGGCATAGGAGATGAAGGCCCGTTTGCGCGCCCGGGTGATGCCCACATAGGCGAGCCGGCGCTCTTCTTCTAGGCCTTTTTCACCATGCTCATCGAGAGACCGCTGGCTGGGGAACAGACCTTCCTCCCAGCCGGGGAGAAACACGGTGTCGAACTCCAGGCCCTTGGCGGCGTGCAGGGTCATGAGGGTGACTTTGTCGTCCGTGCCCGCCTGTTCCAGTTCCACCACCAGCGCGATGTGCTCCAGATAGCCTTCCAGCGTGTCGAACTCCTGCATGGAGCGCACGAGTTCCTTCAGGTTCTCGATCCGGCCTGGTGCCTGGGGTGATTTGTCCGCCGTCCACATGTCCATGTAGCCGGACTCATCCAGGATCAGGCCCGCGAGGTCCCAATGGCGAATTTCCGTTTTTTGAGCGCGCCAATGGTCGATCTGCTGCAGGAAGGCGCCCATGGCCTTGGCCTGTTGCCCTTTCAACGCCCCCATCTCCAGCAAACGATAGCTTGCTTCCGCATAAGGAATATCGTGCTCTCGCGACAGGGCGGTGAAGGCCTGACTGACCTTGTCGCCAAGTTTGCGCGAAGGGGTGTTGAAAATTCGTTCAAAAGCCAGGCTGTCTGCGGGATTGGCGACAATCCGTAAATAAGCGATGGCGTCGCGAATCTCCGCACGCTCATAGAAGCGAGGGCCGCCGATGACTTGATAAGGTAGGCCGATGGTGACGAAGCGATCTTCCAGTGATCGCATCTGCGAGGACGCACGCACCAGTACAGCCATTTGCGCCAGGGACTCACCGTCCTTTTTCAGGGTCTCCATGGTATCAGTGACACTGCGGGCTTCTTCCGCGTCGTCAAAGACGCCGCGAATGGTGAGGGGCTCGCCAGCCGCATCATCCGTCCACAGCGTTTTACCCAGACGTTGCTGGTTCCCAGCGATGAGCCCCGACGCAGCCCCGAGAATATTTGCGGTCGAGCGGTAATTGCGCTCCAGGCGGATAACCGTTGCGTCGGGAAAGTCGGTCTCAAAGCGCAGAATATTGTCCACTTCCGCGCCGCGCCAGCCATAGATGGACTGGTCGTCATCGCCCACACAGCAGATATTATGCGGCCCTTGCGCCAGCAGGCGCAGCCACAGATACTGGGCCACATTCGTGTCCTGATATTCGTCCACCAGGATGTATTTAAAGCGCTGGTGGAACTCCGCCAACACGTCCGGGTTTTCCCGAAACAGGCGCAGACATTCCATCAGCAGATCGCCGAAATCCACTGCATTGAGAAATTTCAGGCGCTCTTGATACTGACGGTAGAGGTCGCCGCCGCGGCCATTGGCGTACTGGCCGGCTTCGCTTTCGGGCACTTGGTCAGGCGCCCAGCCCTTGTTCTTCCAGCGGTCGATCAGGAAAGCGAGTTGACGGGCGGGCCAGCGCTTGTCGTCGATACGGTCGGCCTGCACAAGCTGTTTCAGCAGGCGGATCTGGTCATCTGTATCCAGAATGGTGAAGGCGGAGGTCAGCCCGACCAGCTCCGCGTTGCGACGCAGGATTTGCGCGGAAATCGAGTGGAACGTGCCCAGCCACGGCATGCCTTCGACCACTGCGCCCAAAAGGGCGCCAATGCGCTCTTTCATCTCCCGGGCGGCCTTGTTGGTAAAGGTCACTGAGAGGATTTCCCGCGGCCAGGCGCGGCGTGTGGCGATGAGGTGGGCAATGCGCGTGGTCAACACGCGGGTCTTGCCGGTCCCGGCCCCCGCCAGGACCAGCACCGGGCCGTCAAGTGCCTCGACAGCGGCGCGCTGCTCGGGATTGAGCGTGGTCAGATAAGGCGGTTCGGCCTGGGGCGCGGGCGCCCCAGGAACGGGAGTGTCATCATCGTCAAGGTCGAACGGGTCGTCGAAGCTGTTGGGCATGATGCTCTGAAGGCAGGGACGGCGGTGTGGCGCGAGAGGCTCTTCGGGCCGGCCCCTTCTAGTGTTCCTCGATATTCGTCTCCACGAGACCCTTGTTATAGATTTCCAGGGCTCGTGTGTACGTGACAATCCCGATCACCGTCTGCGGCGCGGTCCGCTCCACCACTTGAAGCACCTCTACGCTGTATTTGTCCATGCGCGTCAACGTGGTGTCGAGCGAGGATTCCGGGTAGAGGCGGGGTGTCTGCTCGTCTTCAAGATCGTAAGGCGCGCCGAGGCGCTCCATGAAGTCGGCCACGCGGATCGTGTGCCGGACTGATGTGTAAGTTCCTTCTCTAATGTCGATGTCGCGCATGAGCAACTGCCATTCGAAGAAGCTCATGCGCATGTAGGACTGGTTTGCCGCCGTTGCCACCGCTGCAGAGACCAGCAGCGCGATGGTCATGGCGTAATCGGCCGTGAGTTCAAAAACGATCACACTCGTGGAGATCGGCGCACGCAGAACAGCCGCCGCCACCGCACCCATGCCAACAATGGCGTAAAAGCCGTAGGAGCTGGTCTGGGCTGGAAACAACCCATCGATGGCGATGCCCACGGCGCCTCCGGCCAGGGCCCCCAGATAAAGAGAGGGCCCGAACACGCCGCCGCCGAAACGGCTCGCGACCGTCACGGCTGTCGCGATGATCTTGGCCGCGATCAGCCCGAGCAGCACCCAGAGCGGGAAGGTCTCAAGCAAGGTGTCCGTGATCACTTCATCTCCGGGGCCAAGGATCTCCGGCACCCACAACGCCATCACACCGAGCACCAGCCCGCCCGCCGGCGGGCGCATCCACAAGGGCACGTCCACTTGGGCGGCAAGCCATAGGGCGCCTTTGGCGGTTTGGACGAAAGCAATGGCCACGGCCGCCGCCGCCAGGCCCAGCGCCACAAAGGCAGGCAGCTCCAGATAAGAGACGAGTTGGTGTTCGGGCACGACAAATGCCGGTGTGTCCCCCAGATGCAGCCGCGAGACCACCGCGCCCGCGACACTCGCCGTCGCAATGGGCGCGAAAGAGCGCACCGCGTAGTGGCGCAGGATCACTTCATGGGCAAAGAGGAACCCGGCAATAGGAGCATTGAACAGCGCTGCCACCGCCGCTGAAACACCGCAGGCCATGAGAATGCGCGTGGTGCGCCGGGGCAGGTTCAACAGCCGAGCGCCCAGCGAGCCGAACGAGGCGCCCAGATGCACGTCCGGCCCCTCCAGACCCGCGCTGGCGCCCGAGCCCAGCGAGATCGATGAGACGAACGCCGAGCCGAGCGACGGCCCGAAAGGCAGCCGCCCCCCCTCCCGGTCATTGGCGGCGATCACGTCGGCAATGCTCATGGGGCGTTCGATGCGCACCAGCAAGGTAAGCAGAATGCCCACCAGCAAGCCGCCCGCCGCCGGCGCGCCAATCACTTGCCAAGCCGGCAAGGCACGCACGGCCTCTACCAGAGTGGTCTCGCCGCCGGCCCCGAAAAACAGCCAGTGAAACCAATCAATCAGAAGATAAAAGACGATCGTGGCGTGTCCCGCGGCGATGCCGATGACAAGAGCCGCTGGCCAGATCAGCCGGTTGTTGAACTGGTTGCGTTTCACCCAGCTCAGAGCCTTGTCCGTCCATGTGCTCTGGCCTGTGCTCACCGTGTCCCCCGTCAGTCGCTCACCGGCATTGCCCCAGCGAGCCTTCTGCGCAGATGCGCTCGCCGTCGATCCAACGGGCGCCGCTGAGATCAGCTTCCAGAATGTCGGTGCGGTTCAGGAGCGCGTCGGTCAGGTCCGCCTCGCGCAGAATGGCGCGAAAGAAGCGGGCTCCGGTCAGGTCCGCGTCGCGCAGGATCGCGCCCGTGAGATCGGCCTTGGTGAAATCCGCCTCGCGCAGATACGCGCCGGTCAAGTCGGCGCCGATCAGGGTTGCCGAGAGGAATTTGGCGCGCCGGGCGTCGGCGTCCCGCAGCACTGCCGTGCTGAGGTCGGACCGGTTGAAGCGGGCCTGGTCCAGATCGGCGCCCGTGAGATCCACGCCGGCAAACGGGCGCTCTTCCATGTAACAGCGCCGCCAGTCCACGCCGGGGCCAGCGGGGTCGTTACAGCCCGCCTGCGCTGGAGTGCTGGTTATGGCCGCCACCGCCAGTAGGCCCAGAATCGCACAGCCAAGAGCGGCGATGCTCCGAGCGGTAAACCGTCTCCCCATGCTGCTCATTCCTGCCCTGACTCCTCGCTGTTCTGGCCTGGATCAAGGCGTTTGCCGTCGAGCCGGGTCACGCTGCGCGTTCGCTCGACATCCTGCGCCGCGCGCAGGGGCTTGGGGGTGCCGAACTGAATCCGGTTGGCGGCGGCCGTGTCCTGCTTGGCCAAACGGGCACGGCGTTTGCGTTCCTGGCGTAAATTGGTGACGGTACTCACCCGGTGCTCATCGCTCACTGGCATCTTCCTGTTACTGTCCCGTTGGCGGGGCCGCAGCCGGCGCCTAGTTTAAGCCATGCGTCGCCCAGGGAAAGCGGCCTTGGTGATTGGGTGGCGACGGCCCGGCAGGATGCCGCCAAATTGCTGCATTGTGAGTGTCCGGTTTGCGGGTGTGAAGGAAGAGGGGAAACGCGTTTGGCCCGTCTGTTGACGATTCTTGCCTTCGTGCTCGCGCTTGGCTTGTCGGCGGCGCTGGCGGTGCCGCCTTTGCTGGATTGGTCTTCGCTCAAACCGGCTTTCACGCGGGAGGCATCCGCCCGCCTCGGCGTCCCCGTCGGTGTGACCGGACCCATGAGCGTGCAGGTCCTGCCGGTGCCTGTGGTTTCCGCCCAGGCCGTGCGGGCAGACCTGGCGAGCGGCGAGGTGTTGACCGTCAAGACGGTCTCCGCCGAGCTGGACTGGGCGAGCGTGCTGGGCGGCGCCATGCGTGTGGTCAGCCTGACTGTGGATAGCCCGCGTGTGACCGCCGGTGCCGGCGGCATCGCACCCGATCCCTGGATCGAAACACTGCTGACGATGACGCCGGATCTGGAGCGAATCCGCGTGGCCGATGGCGTCATCCTCAGCCAAGAGGGGGCGCCGGTGTTGCGCCGCATCCGCCTCGACTGGCGCCATGACGAGCGGGGGGGCCGCTTTACCGTCCAGGCCAAGGTGCAGAACGCGCCCTTGCGCGCGAGCGGCTCTGTGCGCAACGGCGCATCCGCAAACAACAGCCCGGCGCCCAAGGCTGTGCGGCTGAGCGTCACCGCGCCCGATCACGGCATCAGCCTGCGCTTCACGGGCGCCACGGCCGGACGCCAAGTCTGGCCCTTGGCCGGTGATTGGACCATCGCCGGCGATAGCGTGGAAGCTCTCGGCGGGTTCCTCGCCGCGACACTCGGCACCGACGCGCCGGAGACCTGGCCGCCGGTGTTGGCCAGGCTGGCCGAAGACCCTCTGAAAGTCACTGCCAAGGGGCGTGCCACGCCGGGCCTGCTGCAACTGTCTCAACTGCAAGCGACGCTGGCGGGGCAGCAGGTGACGGGCGAGGGGCGCCTGGCCTGGGACGGTCCCGCGCCAGTGGCTGATCTCGATCTCAACGCGCAGACAGTGGCCGTGGAACAGCTAGCCGATCCGGCGCTTGTGACGCCAAGCCTGGATGGTGCCTGGCTCGACCGCTGGCATGACGCGCTCATTCCCAGGGCGGTGCCGGGCCTGCCGGCCGCGTTCGATCTGACGGCGCGGGTCCGGATCGCGACATTGTTGTGGGACGAAGCGGTCATTCAGAATGTGCAGGCGGGGGTGCGTTTGCGTCACGGCCTGGCAGGGCTTGCCGAGGCCGGTGCCACGTTTCCGGGCGGCGCGCGTGTCAGGCTGAGCGGCCTGCCGGAACGCGCATCCGGCGCGCCCGTATGGCGAGGCCAGGCGAGCCTGAGCGCGCCCCATCCCCGCGCGGTGCTGGAAACCCTCGGCGTGGCCGTTGAGCGCACGGCGCCGGGCAGTTTCGGCGCTCTTGACGCCGCGGCGCAAGTGCTTGCCGCGGGCGACCGGCTGTCTTTCACGGCCCTCGACGCCCAGTTGGGGACTGCGGCGCTCAGCGGTGGGGTCGACGTGGTACGGGCCTTGGGCACAGCCGTGCCGGGTGCCGGGTCTGGTGCCGGACCTAGTGATCGTGACGTGACGGTCCGTCTCCGGATGACAGGATTTGATGCGGAAACGCTGACAACCCTCATGGCCCCTGATGGCGTGTTTATGCCCGTGCGCCCGCTGCTGGCGCGCAGCCCGGTGACTTGGCTCGACACCTGGCCCGAACGCTTGCGCCTGGGCCTTGATCTGTCGGGAGAGGACCTGACACTGGCTGGCAAACCAGTGGAGGATCTGAGCCTTGCCGGATCGTTTTCCCGCGAGACTGCCATTCTCGATCGGTTTGATCTGCGCTTTGCCGATGGGGCGGTGATCACGGCCGCCGGTGCGGTCCCCCAAGTGAGCGGTCAAACCCCACGCCCAGGCGGACGGCTGAGCGCGGCGCTCACGGCTCCGTCTGTCCGTGTGCTGACCGGGGCGGCAGATGGGCCGGACGGGCCCGTGACTCTGGATCTGACGGCGGATGCAGCGCCAGACGGGTTAGCCGCGACAGTGGGCGGCGTGGCGGGACCGGCCACGCTCGATGGCGCTATCGCGCTCGTCTATCCGGGGCGCGAGACGCCGGCGCGGGTGCTGCCCCAGGGCACGGCAATCCTGCGTGTGGACACGTCTGACGGCCAGGATCTCGCGGCCTTGCTAGGGTTCGCCGTGCCGCCTGAAGCCCAGCCACCGGTCACGCGCCCGGGCCGCCTGCGGGCGGCGGTGGCCTTGGAAGACGCGGTGGGCGATGTGGATTTTATGGTGGAGACGCCCGCCGTGACCGGATCTCTGACGGCCGATCTGGTGCGTGCGGAGACGCTCTGGCGGTATGACGGTCAGGTCATGCTGAGAGCGCTATCGGGGGCGCCATTGGGTCTGCCAGAGGGAACGGTGGCCGATGGCCTGGCGCTGCGAGCGCAGATTGAGGGGGAAGGCCGGCGCGCCAGCTTGTCCAACATCGAAGGCCGCGCCGGCACGGCCGTGCTTGAAGGCGGTCTGACTGTGGATTGGCCCGCGCTCGATCCAGAGGCGGGCCCCATGCCCGCGCCGTTGCCCCGGCTGACCGGCACGCTGGACTTGCGGGATGTGATCTGGCCCATGCTCACCCGCCAGGACACGACCGGGGCGGACGGTGAGCCATTGCCGCCTTGGTCCACCGCGCCTTTACCGGTCTCGTGGCTCTCACAAGGCGAGATGGATGTGGCGGTCAGCCTGTCCTCGCTGTCGGTCGGTCTATTGGCCGTGAATGATGTGCGTTTTGCAGCCCGTCTCGATACGCAGGGCCTGCGCCTGGAGGACGTGACGGGCCGGCTCGCGGGCGGGCGCCTGAGCGGGTCGGTCGTGGCGGTGCCGGTGCCAGGGGGGCTGGAGGTGGCCCTCGATGCGGGCCTTGCGGGCGCGCGCCCTTATGAGCCGGTGCCGGATGTGGACGATACGCTGGCGGCGCGCCTGGTGCTGCAAGGGGATGTCACGGCGCAGGTCACGGCCCAGGGGCGTTCTGTGTTCGACCTGATTTCCGGCGCGAACGGCACGGTGACAGCGGATTTCGAGGATGTGGCCGTGGCACCGCTCGATCTTGAGGCCCTGGCTACGGATTGGCCAGGGCTTGACAGCCTGTCCGTGTTCGAAGCGAAACTGAACGCGGTCAGCGCCAATGGCCTGACCCGGATCGGCGCTGTGCGCGGCACGCTGCCGGTCACGGGCGGCGTGGTGACCCTTGACGGGCTGTCGGGCGAGGTGGCGGCGGGGCCAGTGGCTGTGGACGGACGGATCAATCTGGCCGCCTTTATCGTGGACCTGGAAACGGCCTTGCCCGTGGCCGCCGATGCAGAGCCGTTGCGTCTGCGGGTCCAGGGACCGCTTGATGATCCCGAACGAGTGCTCGATGCGGCCGATTTGCGTTATGACTTGGCACTGCGCATCAAACGCACTCGGCCAGGGCGTATTTCGGAAGAAGATCTGCCGGCGGAATTGCGGGAACTGCTGGATCTTCTCGACGAAGATGGCACGGCGGATCAGCCCTGATCGGGCTCTTGCACCGCTTTCAGGACGAAGACGCGAATGGCGCTGGACAGGCCCTGAACCGGGCCGGCTTTAGTGCGCGCCTCGTCGATCTGGCGCACGAGATCGGCGAGAGGGAGGGCGCGCCGCGCCGCAATGGCTTTCAGCGCGTCCCAGAATTCCGGCTCCAGCGCGATGCTGGTGCGGTGCCCGGCGATGGTGATGGACCGTTTCGCCGGGCCCCGATCGTCCGCCGCCGCCATGTTAGGCCTTCGGACCGATCATGTCTTCCGGCCGCACAATGGCGTCGAACTCCTCGGCCGTGACAAAGCCCAGGTTCAGCGCCTCTTCGCGCAAGGTCGTGCCGTTCTTGTGCGCGGTCTTGGCGACGGTTGTGGCGTTGTCATAGCCGATCTTGGGCGCCAGCGCCGTGACCAGCATGAGGGAGCGTTCCATCAGTTCCCGGATCCGCATCTCGTTGGGCTCGATCCCCACGACGCAGTTGTCGGTAAAGCTGACGCTCGCATCGCTCAGCAGGCGGATCGATTGGAGCAGCGAATAGATCATCACCGGCTTGAAGACATTGAGTTCCATATGTCCCTGGCTACCGGCCATGGTCACGGGCGTGCGGTTGCCCATCACTTGGGTGCAGACCATGGTCATGGCTTCGCTTTGGGTGGGGTTCACCTTGCCCGGCATAATCGACGAGCCCGGCTCGTTTTCCGGCAGCATCAGTTCCGCCAGACCCGACCGGGGGCCAGAGCCCAGAAGGCGGATGTCGTTGGCGATCTTGAACAACGAGCATGCGATGGTGTTCAGCACCCCCGACATTTCCACGACCGCGTCATGGGCGGCGAGGGCCTCGAATTTGTTCTCCGCCGTGACGAAGGGCAGGCCCGTGACGGCCGCCACTTCCCGAGCAAAAGTCTCCGCAAAGCCCGGTTTGGTGTTCAGGCCCGTGCCCACGGCCGTACCACCCTGCGCCAATTGCAACAGGCGCGGCAAGGACGCCTTGGCCCGCTCGATGGCATAGCGGATCTGTGTGACGTAGCCGGAGAATTCCTGGCCCAGGGTCAGGGGCGTTGCGTCCTGCAAATGGGTGCGGCCGATCTTGATGATGCCGCTCCAGGCGTCCGCCTTGGCGCTCAACGCACCGAGCAGATGCTCCAGCGCCGGAATGAGGGCGTGATGCACCTGCTCCGCGGCTGCCACATGCATCGCCGTGGGGAAAGTATCATTGGAGCTTTGCGCGCGATTGCAGTGATCGTTCGGGTGCACTGGATCCTTGGTGCCGAGCGTGCCGCCCAGGATCTGGATGGCCCGGTTCGAGATCACCTCATTGGCGTTCATATTGCTCTGGGTGCCTGAGCCGGTCTGCCAGACCACCAGCGGAAAGTGATCATTAAGCTGGCCGGCGATGACCTCGTCGGCCGCCTGCACGATGGCATCGGCAATGTGCGGCTCGATATTGTCGAGGCTTTTATTGGCGAGCGCAGCCGCCCGCTTGACGATGCCGAGCGCGCGCACCAGCGGCAGGGGCATGGTCTCGGTGCCGATCTTGAAATTGCCGAGCGAGCGCTGGGTCTGCGCACCCCAGTATTTGTCCGCTGGGACCTCCAGCGGTCCAAAGGAATCCCGTTCCGTGCGCGTGCTCATGCTGCTGTCTCCCTATGGCTGCGCGAAGTCCTCGCCCTGTGGGAGCAGGTGATACGAGAGATGGCGAGCCTGCGCAACGCGCGGCCGCATCACGGCTGTGGCACAGGCCAGTTACTTTTTGCGGAAGGCGTCAAGGCTCACCACTTCGCCGGTCTCCGCTGGTTTGGCCGCCGCATCCTCGGCTTTGGCGTCCTCGTCCTTGGGCGGGCTCAGGATCTCCGGTGTTTCCGTGGGCCCCAGCGCCTCCGCCTCATCCTCGCCCACGGCGCGCGGGCCGCGCGGATTGGAAAAACCCTCCACCTGGAACTCCAGGCCGAATTTCACGCCCGGATCCAGGAACGCCCGGACCGCCTTATACGGGATCACGATGCGTTCCGGCATTTTGTTGAAGCTCAACGTGACGGCGACGGTGTCGTCCGTGGCTTGCAGGTCCCAGAACTGGTGCTGAATAACGATTTTCATATCGCCGGGATACTGGGCTCGCAGCACTTCCGACAGCTCAACGCCCGGATAGCCGGTGGCGAAGACAATCTCGAAGTAATGGGCGCCGCGCAGGCCCTCGTCCTGCACCTTGGCAAAAGCCTGGCGCATGATGGTCCGCAGCGCGTCCTGCGCCATCAGGTCGTATCGCATATAGTCTTGTGCCATGGGCTCGGGCCTTGTTCTGCTTGTGCGCTGGGGGCGGTGCGGACCGGACAAGACGGGCATTCCCTCGTCCCTTTGCCATCGCTGACAGCTTGGGAGACGACAGCCCGTTTGATCCCTACGATACCCAAGCCGACGGTCAGCACAAGAGAGGGGAACCGCATGACGGCGTCATTGGGACAGCGCACCCGTCGTCCACGCTCCGGCGCTCTGGTCGCCTAGGAGCCTGTAGAAAAGCACGACTCCTTACTCGCCTTGGTCCGCGCCGTGCGCGAGACGACGCTCGCCATCTGGCCCGCGCGCACCTATCGCGAGCGTGCGGTGCGGGTGAAGGGGTGGCTTTTCAACGGACTTTATCTCAGCGATCCGGACGGCCTGCGCCATGTGCTGTCCACTCACCAGGACCGCTACCCGAAAGCGGACATTCAGCAGCAGATCCTGCGCCCGGCTCTGGGCGATGGCGGCTGCGCCCAATGATTTCCTCACCCGCCTCATGCAGGCCCGGGACGAGGAGACCGGGCGCGGGCTGAGCGATGAGGATCTGCGCGCCAATCTGCTCACATTTCTGGGGGCGGGCCATGAGACCACGGCCGTGGCCCTTTCCTGGTCACTTTATCTGCTTTCAGAATTTCCGTGGGCGGCGGATGCGGTTCGTGACGAGGCCCGTGCCGTGCTCGACGGTGGTCCGGTGACCGCTGACGCGATTGCGCGCCTGTCCTTTACCCGACAGGTGTTTGAAGAGGCCATGCGCCTTTATCCCCCGGTCCCGATCTTCGACCGCGCAGCGGCCGAGCCCGACACAGTCGCCGGCCATGATGTGGGCAAAGGCACCATGGTGCTGGTGTCGCCTTATGTGCTGCACCGGCATGAAACCCTATGGGAGGATCCGGATGTGTTCGACCCGGATCGGTTTACCCCGGCGGCGGTGAAAGCGCGCCACCGCTTCCAGTATATTCCCTTCAATGTGGGGCCTCGCCACTGTATCGGAGCGGCCTTCGCCATGATGGAGGGTGTTCTGGCGCTGGCCATGATGGTGCGGGACTTCCGCATCGACATGGTGGACGGCCACGATCCGCAGCCGTTCGCCTTCATCAGCCTGCGCCCGAAAGGGGGCCTGCCGGTGACGCTGAGACCTGTCTAGGGCCTGGCGCCTGATGAGGGAGGCGCGCCTCATGAGAGCGGGGCGCTCGGTGAGGGGGGAGAGAAGTGCAGGGCTTCTGTTGCCAGGTGCCCTGCGAACCCCGTTGCCTATTCAATTAGGCAGCAAGCGCAACTTCGTTGTCGTTGGCACTTGTAGAAACGGCCCGATATCGGCGGAACCATGCCGGGCGAAAGATACGTCTTTACACGTTCGTCGATCCTAACTCGCCCCCATCAGAAACCCGCCCGATCCGTCATGCCTTGCGGGGCTGACCTGACGGGCTTGTGGTGGAGGCGCCGGGAGTCGCACCCGGGTCCGATCCGCTTATTACACGCTCGTTTATCGCCATAGCCGGTGCGACCGGCACCCCTCAATATAAGCGCTGTTCGTAAAAACAAAAAGAGTGGGGATCGAAGACGCCCGACCGGGCGGGTGACCTTAGGCGGGATCACGGGCCGGGCGTCTTCGGCTGGGTTGTGCAATCACGTCTGAAGCATGTTCTGGGCCATTGTGACCTTGTTATCCCCTTGATCGTCGTCGGTGGGGCGCGGATGAGGGATTTGCACGCCCCGCTGCAGGGCAGGCCGGGCGTTCAAAGTCTCCAGCCAGCGGCTCAAGTGAGGCAGATCCTCGATGGAAACACCCGCCCACTCATGGCTGCGCACCCAGGTCCAATGGGCAATGTCCGCGATGGAGAAATCCCCGGCCAGATACGCGTGATCAGCGAGACGGGTATCAAGCACCGAGTAAAGGCGCTTCGTCTCGTTCTGGTAGCGGTCGATGGCCGGCTGAATTTTTTCGGGAAAGTACCGAAAGAAAACATGCGCTTGGCCCTGCATGGGCCCCACGCCGCCCATTTGGAACATGAGCCACTGGATCACCTGCGAGCGGCCCTTGGCATCTGTGGGGAGGAGTTGGCCTGCTTTTTCGGCCAGATAGAGCATAATGGCGCCGGACTCGAAGACGGCGAAATCACCTGCCTCGCGGTCTATGATGGCCGGAATCCGGCCATTGGGATTGATCGCCAGGAACCACGGCTTTTTCTGCTCATTGGTCCCGATATCAATCGGGTGCACGTCATAGGGCAGGCCAAGCTCTTCCAGCGTGCAGGAGGCTTTATAGCCATTGGGCGTGGTCCAGGTGTAAAGGTCGATCATGGGGCGATCTCTCATGTTGGAGGGGCGTGCACGGAAACTGGGGAGCTGAGCTCGCGCATCAAGCGCTGGGCGCTTTCACAATGGCGAGACCGAATCGGCCATGCTGAGCCCGAAATGGAAGGTGGGTCATGCAGCACTATCACGATCTGATGCAGCGCATTTTGGACGAGGGCCTGGAGAAGCCTGACCGCACAGGCACAGGCATCCTAAGCGTGTTCGGCCATCAGATGCGCTTTGACCTGCGTGATGGGTTTCCGCTGCTGACCACCAAGAAGATGTTCCTGCGCGGTATTATTCATGAACTGCTGTGGTTCCTGCGCGGGGAAACCAATGTGCGTCCGCTGCAGGCCGAAGGGGTGCATATCTGGGACGAGTGGGCCGATGAGGCCGGCGAGCTTGGCCCGGTCTATGGGCGCCAGTGGCGGTCCTGGCCGGCGCCGGATGGGCAAAGCATCGATCAAATCGCCTGGTTGCTGAACGAAATCCGCACCAATCCGAACTCGCGCCGGCTGGTGGTGAGCGCCTGGAATCCGGCGGATTTGGAGGCCATGGCGCTGCCGCCCTGCCACTGCCTGTTCCAGTTCTATGTGGCTGACGGCAGGCTGTCCTGTCAGCTTTATCAGCGCAGTGCGGACGTGTTTTTGGGAGTCCCGTTCAACATCGCGTCTTATGCGCTTTTGACCATGATGATCGCCCAGGTCACCGATCTGAAGCCCGGTACATTCGTGCACACACTGGGTGACGCGCATCTGTACACGAACCACCTGGAGCAGGCGCGACTGCAATTGACCCGTGTGCCGCGAGCGCAACCGACCATGCGCCTCAATCCGGCAGTGCAGGATCTGTTCGCCTTCCGCTACGAGGATTTCACCCTCGAAGGCTATGATCCGCATCCGGCCATTCAAGCGCCGATCGCCGCCTGATGGCTTGGGATGGGATCACCGTCTGGGCTGTGGTGGCCATGGCGCAAAACCGCGTCATTGGCCGGGAAGGCACGATGCCCTGGCGGGTCCCGGCGGATTTGCGCTTTTTCAAATCTGTGACCATGGGCAAGCCTATCATTGCCGGGCGCAAGACATTTGAGAGTTTTCCCGCTGCTCTGCCCGGGCGCACGAATATCGTCATCACCCGGAACGCCGCTTGGTCCGCGCCTCATGCGCGAACGGCCGATAGTCTGGACGCGGCCATGGCGCTGGGGGCTGAGGCCGCCCGAGCGGACGGTGCGCAGGAGATCGTGATTGTCGGCGGCGCGGAAATCTATGCGGCGGCGCTCGGCTTCGTGGACCGGCTCTACCTCACCGAGATCGTCGGGGCGCCGGATGGCGACACCCTGTTCCCCGCGTTGGACCCCGCCGTTTGGCGCGAAGTTCGGCGCGAGGCGTTTCCCGACGACCCTAAAGCCAGCCATAGCGCCATCCTGACTGTGTTGGAGCGGATTGCGGGGTAAGCTTTCGGACTGGCGGGCTTTGGCATATGCTGATGCATAAAAGCACGCCATAAGGGAGACGCCCCCATGCCGGATCTGACCCTACGCACCATCACCGATGACTTGGCCTTTCCCGAAGGTCCTATCGCGCTGCCTGATGGGGCCGTTGTGTTGGTGGAAATCGCGCGCGGGACGTTGACCCTGGTCACGCCCCAGGGCGCGCGCCACACCATCGCTGATCTCGGCGGCGGGCCCAACGGAGCCGCCCTCGGTCCGGATGGCGCCTATTATGTCTGTAACAATGGTGGGTTTGAGTGGAGCCGGCGCAATGGCTTGTTGCTGCCCCGTGAGCGGGCCAGCGATTACGAGACCGGCCGCATCGAACGGGTGGATCCGGCCACCGGCGCCGTGGAGCGCCTCTATGATCACTGGCAGGGCGTGCGTCTGAACGGTCCCAATGACATCGTCTTCGACCGCGCGGGTGGGTTCTATTTCACCGATTTCGGCAAGACCTATGACGGGGTGCGAGATCTGGGCGCGATTTATTATGCGCATGCGGACGGCACGCATATCGAGCGGCTACTGTTCCCGCTCGACCAGCCCAACGGTATCGGTCTGTCACCGGATGAAACTGTGTTATATGTGGCCGACTCCATCACCCGCACGCTCTGGGCCTATGACATCGCCGCGCCGGGTCAACTTAAGGCGCAAGAGGGGAAACCGCCGCGCGGGCGGGCGCTGGCCTCGCCGGGGGATTTGCAGTTTTTCGATTCTCTCGCCGTTGAGGCGGGCGGGGCGGTTTGTGTCGCCACCATCCGCAATGCCGGGATCACGCGGGTGGGGCCCGACGGGGCCTGGTTCGAACATTACGCCACCGATGATCCCATGACGACCAATCTGGCCTTTGGCGGCGCAGATCTCGCGACAGCCTATATCACGTTGTCCGGGACCGGACGGTTGGTGGCGGCACCTTGGCCCGCACCGGGATTGCCGCTGAATTTTCTCAATGTCTGAGCACTATAGAAGGAGAGCTGTGAGATGACTTATGTGGATGGGTTCGTGTTGGCCGTGCCGGCAGATAAGCGGGAAGCCTACCGCGAGAGCGCCCAGAACATGGTACCGGTGTTCAAGGACCAGGGCGCCTTGCACGTGGTTGAGTGTTGGGGCGACGACGTGCCCGAAGGCGAGGTCACGTCCTTTCCCCTGGCGGTCAAGTGCCAGCCTGGTGAAGTGGTTGTCTTTTCCTGGGTCGTCTGGCCGTCAAAGACGGTACGGGACGAGGCGATGCCCAAGGCTATGCAGGACCCCCGCCTGCCGCCCATGAGCGAGTTGCCCTGGGACGGCAAGCGGGTGATCTTTGGTGGCTTTGAAATGATCGTGGACGGTTAAGGCGGGCGCCCTTAGCGCACCCGTTCGCCGACCATCCGTTCAGAGAGGAACCAGAGGCGGTCCGCCGCATCGGCACTCGCACCATGCTCGGCAAGGCCTGAGTACCGCGAGCCTCGGCCTTCGCTCAGGACCGCCACATTGCAGTCCTCGCAATAGACGCCGCCATGGGCCTCAAGCGGGCCCCAAGTGGCGGCCCATACGCTCGTTGCGGCACCTTGTTCAATGGTCTTAAAGCCCGACCGCAGCGAGCCGTCTTCCAGGATCCAACCGAGTTGGCGCATTTCTTCCTGCTGAAGGTCCCGTTGCAAGTCGGTCATGATGCCGCCCGGATGCACTGAATAGGCATGGATGCCTTGGGGGCCGAAGCGTCGGTCGAACCCCAGCGCGAAAAGGGCGTTGGCGCATTTGGCCTGCCCATACGCCAGCCACTTATCGTAAGGCCGCTGGCGGAAGTGGATATCATCGAAAACCACGGGGCTGAGCTTGTGACCGGTGGAGCTGAGCGCCACCACCCGCGCGCCCGGCGCCTTGCGCAGCGCTGGCAGCAGCAGGCCTGTCAGGAGGAAATGACCCAGATGGTTGGTGGCAAATTGCAACTCATATCCGTCCGGCGTGCGTTGCTCCGGCGTCGCCATAATGCCTGCATTGTTGATGAGCCGGTCGAGCGGACGCCCGCTCGCTACAAAGGCACTGGCAAAGCGGCGCACGCTGTCGAAACTGCCGAGATCGAGATCGGCTAACGTCACCGCTTTGGGAAAGTCCGCCACGGCCGCCCGCGCCTTGTCCGGCGAGCGCACCGGCAGCACCACATCCGCCCCAGCGGCGGCAAAGGCGCGCGCAGTCTCAACGCCAAGTCCGGCAGAGCCACCGGTGATCATCACGGTGCGCCCGGACCAATCCTGATTGCCAATGACCTCCATGGCCGTTGATTGGGCCGTAAACGGACTGTCAATGGGATGTTGCACGAAGGGCATGGCTGTTCCTCCAAGGCTGTCTTGTGTGCTTTTTTCTGATTATGGGGTGACAGGTAGGGCCGGCAGCCGGTCCGGATTGTGCCGGTCGAGCCAGCGATTGGCCATAGGCACCGCCCAGGCGCGTAAGCGCTCAAACACCGCTAGGGCCATGTCTGGCGCGCGCTCGGGCTGACGCCAGAGGCGGTAACAATCGGTCACGTCCGCCCGGTGTTCGGGATGGCGCAGCAGAAACAGATCTGCACACAGATCCGGATCGTCCGTATAGGCCTCTTCTTCCAAAAGAACCAGCGCCCCACACGCCCGCAGCGCATCGCCTGCGGTGCGCACCGCGCTCTCGCGCACTGCCGCTGGGCCGCTGGCGGTGGTCACTGTCTTCATGCCCATGCTTAACAGCGCTTCAAAGCCCAGGATCGGGCCGTTGGCGATGGCGGCGCCCAGGCGCGGGCGGGGCAAGCGTCCGGTGATGTCTTCACCGGCGACGCAGACGCCGGTTGTCGCCAGCAGAAAGGCCGGCGCACAGAAGCGGTCTGTCCCCGGAAAAACCGCGCTCCAACCATGAGCGTGAAGGCGCACGGTACGCGCCGCCATCTGCCCGGTAGAGGCGACGCCCGACGCCATGGCCAGCCACCCCGCCGACGGCCCGCCCAGTGTGCGCCCAGGCCGCAGCACCGCATGCAGATGCACGTCGCTCGCGCATGGCACGGCAAGCCCGCGCGCCACACTGCCGGTGACATAACAGGAGTGCATGCGATCTTTCAGGTTCCGCTGAAAGGCGCTCACGCCTTGGCGGATGGCAATGGAAAAGATCGGGTCCACCCGCTCCGGGTCACCGTCATTGGCAAGCAGGCCTTGCGCATCCATAGGCCACAAACGTCCACGCGGACCGAACAGCGGCTGTCGGCGCAGGGGGCGGATGGGATCGGCCTTGGGCATGGCGAAACTCCTCTTCGCCGCCAGCCTAGCACCATGCGGCGCGCGCGTGCACCCATGCGTAGGCCGCGGGGCGTGCCAAAGACAATCGCGTGTGGGGGGCCGCCGGGTGCCAAGGGTGCGCTGGCGAGCAGAAACTGTGGATGCGCCAAGCGCCCCGCTCCGCATGCGGCATAATGGGGTCAACCGGTTACAGCATCACAATGCGGGGCGGCGTGCGCTTCAGCGTGCCCAGCCGTTCGGCGACGGCCTCGGCCAGTGTCAGGAAGGGGCGGGTGGCGGCTGCGTCCGGCTGGGCGGCGACAATGGGCGCGCCCGCGTCCGAGCCTGCGCCGATTTCCGGATAGATGGGGATCTCGCCCAGGAAAGGCGCGCCCAGCATCTCCGCGGTGCGCCGGGCGCCGCCCTCGCCGAAGATATAGCTGCGATTGCCGTCGGGCAGGCCAAACCACGCCATGTTCTCCACGATCCCGAGGACCGGCACATGCGTGCGCTCGAACATGGCCAGGCCCTTGCGCGCATCGATGAGCGCGATCTCCTGCGGTGTTGAGACGATCACAGCCCCCGACAGCGCCACCCGCTGCGCCATGGTCAGTTGCGCGTCCCCGGTGCCCGGCGGCATGTCCACCACCAGCACATCAAGCTCCCCCCAATCCACATCCCCCAGCAACTGGCCAATGGCGCTCGACACCATGGGGCCGCGCCAGATCATGGGCTTTTCGGTATCGACCAGAAGGCCGATGGACATGACTTTGAGGCCGTAAGCATCCGCCGGGTTGAGTTTCTTCACACCATCGCCATCGGGGGCGTCGGTAAGGTTCAGCATGCGCGGGATGGAGGGCCCATAAATGTCGGCGTCGAGCAGGCCCACCCGTTTGCCGAGCCGCGCCAGGCCGAGCGCCAAATTGACCGCCACTGTGGATTTCCCCACGCCGCCCTTGCCGCTCGCCACGGCAATGATGTCCGTGACACCGGGCAGCCGGATTGGGCCCCCGCGCTGGGGCGGGGGTTTGGGGCCCGGATTCGGGGCCGGTGCGGCTTCTGCCGTCACGATGGCCTCGACGTCTTCAATGCCATCAACGCTCTGCGCGCAGGCCACAACTGCCGCCCGCACCGCTTCAGCCGCCGCCGCGTTACTCCCCTTGGGCAGCTCGATCACGATCCGTGCCGCGCTATGCTCCACGGTGATGGAGCGCACGGCAGCGCCCGCCGGTCGCGTGAGGGGGACAAGAGCGGCCCGCAGGGCCTCGTCGGGGGCAGGCTGAGCCATGGTCAAGCGGTCCGTTTGAAAGGGCGCGGCGCGTGGGTCGCGTTGCGACTCTGTTGGCCCTGTCATATAACGCAAGAGGGCTGGGTTTCACCGTCGGCCAAGGCGAGAGGCGGTGACCAGGGTGATGCGGAGTGATGACGCGCGGCGGAAATTGGCCGATTGCGCGGGATGCGGGAGCCGCGGCCCTTGATGCGGGCGGAAAAAAGGCCATTTCCAGCCGAGATTTATGCGAAGAATTCCTGTCCGTGCGCCCGGGTTTGGCGCCAGCGCAGGCACGCAGGTGAGTGAGGGACCCCAAGGAATGCCCTGGAAGAATCAAGGCGGCGGCAACTGGCAAAACGGCAACGGACGCGGTCCGTGGGGGCAGGGCCCCGGCGGCGGTGGCGCCGGCGGCGGCGATCAGACGCCGGACCTGGAAGATCTCATTCGCCGCGGGCAGGAGCGGTTCCGCTCCGTGACCGGTGGCGGTGGCGGCCTCAGCGGTGGCTTCATCTTCCTGATTTTCATCGCCCTGGTGCTCGTGTGGCTCGCGAGCGGCATTTACCGCGTCGGTGTCGATGAGCAGGGCGTGGTCACGCGCTTTGGCGAGCGCAGCCGTCTGACCGAGCCGGGCATCAACTATCACTTGCCCTGGCCCATTGAGGCGGTGCAGACGCCGAAAGTCACACAGCAGCGCAGCATCGATATCGGCTTTGTGGAGCGGCCCGGCGGCCAGCGCCAGGACCGGCGCGAGGAAAGCTTGATGCTGACCGGTGATGAGAACATTGTGGATGTGGATTTCACCGTTCTGTGGGTGATTTCCAACGCCGCTGACTACCTCTTCAACATTCAGAACCCGGAAACGACCGTGCGCGACGTGGGCGAAAGCGCCATGCGCGAAGTGGTGGGCCGCACACAGCTGCAAAGCGCCCTGACCGAATCGCGCGGCCAGATCGAGGCGGAAGTGAAGGACCTGATCCAGGCGACGCTGGATGACTATGTGGCCGGTATCCGCATCACCGAAGTGCAGCTTCAGCAAGTGGATCCGCCCGGCGCCGTGATCGAAGCGTTCCGCGACGTGCAAGCCGCCCGTCAGGACCAGGAACGTCTGCGGAACCAGGCCGAGGCTTATGCCAACCGGATCATCCCGGAGGCGCGTGGTGAGGCCGAGCAGATCCTGCAGCAGGCCGAAGGCTACAAGCAGACCATCGTGGCCGATGCGCAGGGTGCCGCCCAACGCTTTGTGTCGATTTACGAAGAATACCGCCAGGCGCCGGACGTGACCCGCCGCCGCCTGTTCCTGGAGACCATGGAGCGGGTGTTCCAGGACATGAACAAAGTGGTGATTGACGACGAAGCGTCGGGATCGGGCGTCGTGCCGTATCTGCCGCTGCCGGAAGTGCAGCGCCGTTCACAGTCTGGCTCCGCCACGCAGTCCGGTCAGGGAGGCACGCAGTAACATGGCCCGTTGGTTTACCATTACGCTTTTCATTATTGTCGGTTTGGGTCTGCTGCTGGTCTCCGGCACGGTGTTCACCGTTCACGAGACGCGTCAGGCGCTGGTGCTCCAGTTCGGGCAGATCGTGCGCGTGGTCCAGGACCCAGGCCTGAACTTCAAAGTGCCGTTCATCCAGAATGCGGTTTACCTCGACAGCCGGATTCTGGATTTGAACACGCCGCCTGAAGAAGTGCTGGCGTCGGACCAGAAGCGTCTGATCGTGGATGCCTTCGCCCGCTGGCGCATCACTGATCCGCTGCGCTTCTATCAGACCGTGAACAATGAGCGCGCGGCGCGGGGGCGACTGTCGACCTTCCTCAACACCAGTGTGCGCACCGAGTTGGCCGAGCAGGAATTCGCCACATTGCTGTCGGGTGAGCGCGCCGCGTTAATGGTCACGATCCGCGATGACGTGAACGCCAAGGCGGCGGAAATCGGCGTGGAAATCGTGGATGTGCGGATCCGCCGGGCAGACCTGCCGGAAGCCAACTCGCAAGCCGTGTTCAGCCGCATGCAGACCGAGCGCGAACGCGAAGCGGCGGAAGCCCGCGCGCAAGGCCGCGAGATTGCGCAGCGCATTCGCTCTCGTGCGGACCGGGAAGTGGCGGTGCTGCTCGCCGATTCGCGCCGCGACTCTGAAATCATCCGCGGTGAGGGTGATGCAGAGCGCAACAAGATCTTCGCCGATGCCTTTGGCCGTGATCCGGACTTCTTCGCCTTCTACCGGGCCATGCAAGCCTATGAGCGGGCGCTGCAATCCGGCGACACCACCATGGTGCTCTCGCCCAACAGCGAATTCTTCCGCTTCTTCGGCGATATCGAAGGTCGCGGTCGCTAAACCAGGCGCTAAGACGACGTCAGATCCCTCAAGGGCCGGTCCAATAGGACCGGCCCTTTTCGTGTTTGGGGTACCAGGCGTTGATTGACAATTCGGACAATGGGCTCATATCCTGCAACCTAAGATGTAGGTAGGCGTCGGGAGTATGACTGTTACGGGTCTCAGAGAGTTTCAGGTCAAAGCCATGTGAGGGGGGATAACCACATGCTTTTCCAAACGCACCATTCGTCAACCATGTCGCGTGCCCGCACCGGGGTACGCTTTTCCAAGCTTGCGGGGGTTTCAGCCCTGGCACTCGCGCTCACGATCCTGCCGCCTGCTAATGCTCAAGCCTCATTCCTGGCCACGGTAGGGTCCATGTGCGTGGCCGCCCCAGGAGCCTGCCTTGGCGCCGCCGGCGCAGCGCTCGGTGTGGTCAGCAGCGCCATCGATTTTGGCACCGCCGTTATCGGGTTGTCGGATGACGATACGCCGTCTCGCGCCAATGGTGTCACCCGCTCGGATATTGCTGGTCTGTCCTCGGCCCAGGCGCAAATCCGGACTCGCATCACCACGCTCGAAGCTCAGAATGCTGAGATCCTCACGGATCTCGCCGAGATCAGCCAAGCGCTGACCACATTTGAAAGCCGCACCATGCGCAGCCTCGCTGAAATGCGCGACCGGCTTTCTGAAATCCGCACAATCCTGCTGGCAATGCAGCAAGAGATGCGCGACGGCTTTGAAAACACCATGGCGGCCATCGACCGTCTTCCGCAGCGCGTGGCACAGGAAGTTGCGATCACGGCCTTACAGGTGCGTGTGGGCAGTGCCTTGCGGCGCGCGCGCTCTCTGGCCGGCCAAGCGAGCTTCGCAGCGCGCGAAGAGCGGCTGCGCCAGGAACTGGCCCTCGTCCAATCTGATCATCAACGCGCGCCGGATAGTGCGATGGCGATGGCGCCGCCAGTGGTCCTCGACGCTCAATATGTGATTGCCGATGACGCGGAGGCGTTGCGCCAGGACATCCGAAAGATTGCGGAGGACATGTCTGGTGTGGTCGATGTCGTCGACTGGGACAACCGGGCCGTGACAGTTGATTACAGTCTGATGACGAATTACCGCAATTTGGTCGGTGTCTATTTTAGTCTGTATGCCTCAGAACTCGCCATGCTGCATCGGAATGAACGCGATTTCTCAGGAGACAGTCACGAGGTGATGGTAAGCCAGCTTGAGGAAACGCTGCAGACGTTCAAACAGGCGTCCAATTGGGATGGCACGACCGACACGCTGGAACAAGCCCATCGCGAGATGCGGGGCCGGTTCATAGAAACCCTCCGTGGCGATGCGATCTCGTCGGTGCGCGGACAGGTGCTTGATGGAACATCCAGCGTCACGGTATGTGCTCGCGATGCCGAGAGCCTCTATGCGGCCAAGGTGACCCTGACCCTCACACCGGGCGTTCTGTCGGACCTATCTTTCGTCGATGTGGCGCCAGGCACTGTGGTGGCGCGCTACGAAGATGAGGCCAGCGCCGTGGCAGGCTGTGTGTCGGTCCCGGAGCAACGGGGCGGCGCCACCCAACAAGCGGCGGTGCGCGATACGGCGGAGGCTTATGCTCAGGCGTTCCAGCTCAACGCGCTTTATCTGAAATTCCTCGCGGTGCAGCACGATCTGTTCCGGGAGCTGGAGCGTGAACACGACCATTTGAGCGCCGAACTCACGCAACAGCGCCGGACGGCGCAGGAGGAGCCTTTCGCGGTGGCCGAGCGCGCCTTGCGTGTGGACTGCAGCTTCCGCGAGGATCCGCGCCTCAACAGCAATGGCGGTTCTCTGGTGGTCGAGCTTCGCGTCCGCCCCAATGGCCGGCTCGCAGACGTCGAGGTCTTGGAGCGTGACGGGGTCTCGGGCAGCGAGGGGTATCTTGCAACCCGTCTCCAGCGCAGCATGCGTTGCGGCCAGTATCGGCCCCGCCAAGTCAACGGCGAGGATGTCTTCATCCGCCAGCGCGTGACCATTCACCTTTGAGTGACGGTAACGCCTAAGCCAAACGGTTTGTCGCGAAAGACCAGCGGTTGGCCGCACCGGCACCGGCCCGGTGCGCCGCCGCCTGCGTGTGAGCCCTAAATGTGCCTTAATGGCGTGGCCGTTAGAACCATACCGATTGGGTTGAGGGAGCCGATCGCGAAACCATAAGCGCTTTGGCGTGGCGGAGTGTTGTGTGGGCGGGAGAGCCGTGGCGGCACAGACTCTGATAGGCTTCGACCCCCTCGAATGGATGGGATGCACGAGGAGGACTAGAGATCGTGACACACCGGTATCGTCCCCAAACCGGCGCGCGGGCGCGTGCTGCGGTGGTTTCTCAGGCAGAGCGCACGGGGCCCGTGCGGCTGCTGATCGGGGGCCTCGCCCTCGTGGCGGCGCTTCTCTGGAGCGTCTCGGCGGTGTTGGCGCGGCCGGCGCCCGACAGCTTTGCCGATCTGGTGGAGGGCCTCTCCCCGGCGGTGGTGAACATTTCCACCACGCAGCGGGTGGGCGGTGAGGCCGGCGGCATGGGCCGTGGGCAAGGGCCGGGTGCAGGTCCGGGCGATTCGCCCTTCGATGAGTTTTTCCGGGAGTTTTTCGGCGACCGGCTGCCCCGGGGTGGAGAGCGCGAAGTGCGCTCGCTGGGCTCGGGCTTTGTGATTGATCCCTCGGGCTACATCGTCACCAACAATCACGTGGTGGGCGAAGCCACCGGGATCCAGGTGACGTTCAGCAACGACTTGGTGTTGGATGCCACCGTGGTGGGCAATGACGAAGCCACGGATCTGGCGGTCATCAAGGTCAATCACGACGAACCGCTCCCCCATGTCAGCTTCGGCAATTCCGACACGGCGCGCGTGGGCGATTGGGTCATGGCCATCGGCAATCCCTTTGGCTTGGGCGGTTCGGTGTCGGCCGGCATCGTGTCGGCGCGCAACCGCAATATCGGCGCCGGTCGGTATGACGACTTCATCCAGACGGATGCGGCCATCAATCGCGGCAATTCGGGGGGGCCGTTGTTCAACACGGCCGGCGAGGTGATCGGTGTAAACACTGTCATCATCACACCCACCGGCGCGTCCGTGGGCGTGGGCTTTGCAATTTCGTCGGCACTGGCACGCGGTGTGGTGGACCAGCTCATCGAATTTGGCGAGACCCGCCGGGGCTGGCTCGGTGTTCAGATCCAGCGCGTTAATGAGGACATCGCCGAAAGCTTTGGTCTGGCGGATGCCAAGGGCGCGGTTGTGTCCGGCGTCAGCCAGGGCAGCCCGGCGGCCGCCGGCGGCGTGCAGATGGGCGATGTGATCCTGAGCTTTGACGGCGAAACGGTCGGCAATGAACGGGATCTGTCACGCATCGTGGCCGGCACACCCATTGGCAAGAGCGTCTCGGTGGTGGTCTGGCGGGAAGGCGCGCGGCGCACGCTGAGCGTGGAAATTGGCGAGCTGAACGAGGAAAAACTCGCCAATTTCCGCCCTGTGGGAGCCTCGGGCGGTGAAAGCGGCGCAGAGCGGGAGCTGACCAATCTGGGCGTGACCTTAAGTGAGCTTGATGAGCGGCTGCGGGATCGCTTCGATGTGTCCGAGAGCATCACTGGTGTGCTGGTGACAGAGGTCGATCCGGATGGTCCTGCCTCGGGCCAGCTCTATCGGGGCGATGTGATTGTCCAGGTCCAGCAAACGGACGTGACCGCGCCGTCTGAGGTGGAAGACAAGCTGACCAGCCGCAATACGGCGTCGGAAAAACCGGTGCTGTTCCTGGTGAACCGGGGCGGGCAGTTGACCTTCGTGGCGTTTCGGCCCGAGGACGGCTGAGCCGATCCCCTGACCATGTGACGAGCGACCGGGCGTCTTCCACAAGGGGGCGCCCGGTTTGCATTTGGACGGTGCCGTTAGTGGCAAAAAACCGTCCGGTGTGAAGAGGATGTCATCAATCCGCGTCTTTCCCCTGTGCCATTTCGGGTCTACGCTAGGACCTGAGATGAGGAGGGATCATGACGCAACGGATGGCACCCGTTCCTTATGAGTCCACGGCGCGGTCCGCGGTGAGCGATGCCGGGGCCGTGGTCGGGCCACCCTTGGCGCCCGGTTTCTCCGAGCGGGTCTTTTCCGATGATTTCTCGCCCGAGGTGGTGCCTTTGCTGCGCACGGGCCCTTTTGCAGGGCTACGCCGGGCCTTGGGGCTGTTTCTGATCACCGTGGCGCCGGCACTCAATGCGGGGCTGCTGCTGTGCCTGTTTTCCGGTCGTTTTGAGTGGACACCGCTGTTCCAGAGCTTGCTCGGACAAGTGCATGCGGCGGCGGTGGGGCTCTGGTCCTGGCTGCCCTTCGCTGTCACGGGGCGCGGTGCGCTGTTTCTGACCCTCTTTGCCGTGTTGATGCTGCCGTTGAGCCTGCATCTGTCCATGAGCGGCAGTCTGGCCGCGCGGGAGCGGCGGTGGACTGACGCGGCGGGATATGCGCTTTATCTGGCGGTAGCGACCTTTGTGGGCATCGGCGTGGCGGTGAATGCGGCGGTGATTGTCGAGAATTTCTGGTTCATGTGGCTCGTCGCCTTTTTCATCGGCGTTTCGCTCATTCTGGTGGCGCTGGAGGATGGTCCGTTATTTGACCGTTATCTGGCCCAGCTGTGCCTGACCATCCTGTTGTTTACGGCGGGGATGGGCGTTGGCGTGCCGGCAGGCCTCTTCAGGTAGGGCCCTGCGCGCCGTTTCACTCAAGACCAGGTCATTGAAACGGCTCTCATTGAAACGGCTCTCATTGAAACGGCTCTCATTGAAATGGCTCTCATTGAAATGGCTCTCAGTCCTTGGTTTGGCGCGCTTTCCCGGCGACAAACCACACCGGTGTCCGAAAAGCGCTCTAGGCGCCACGCCCGGCGAACTCCGCCTGCTTGAAGCCCTGCAAATAAAGGAGCGCCGTTAAGTCGCCGTGGTCGATGCGCACATGCGCTTCTGCTGCAACAGCGGGTTTGGCGTGATACGCGACGCCTGTGCCGGCCGCGCCGAGCATGGCCAAGTCATTGGCGCCGTCGCCCACCGCCATGGTTTCCGGCACCAGAATATCCCTCTGGGTGGCGATGGCCTGAAGCGCATAGGCCTTGGCCTGACGTCCAAGCACCGGCGGGACAACCTTCCCCGTGAGCTTGCCGTTCGCATCCACATCCAGCTCGTTGGCCTGGGTCCAGTGAAAGCCCAGCGCTTCGCCGACCCGTTCGGTGAAGAAGGAAAAGCCGCCGGAAACCAGCGCGGTAAAGGCACCATGGGCACGCATGGTGGCGACCAGGACCTGCGCGCCCGGCGTGAAGCGGACCCGGTCCGCGTAGACGCCCTCCAGGCGTTCGGTGTCGAGGCCTTTGAGCAAGGAGACCCGCTCGTTCAGCGCGGCCTCGAAATCCAGGTCACCATTCATGGCCCGCTCGGTGATGGCGGAGACCTCGGCTCGAATGCCGATCAGGTCGGCGATTTCGTCGATGCACTCCACGGCAATCATGGTGGAATCCATGTCCGCGACCAGCAGCCGCTTGCGCCGGGTGCGCGCATGCTGGATAGCCATATCGAGCGGGGCGGTGGCCAGCGCCGTGCGTAAGGCGGTCATGGTCGGCGCGAGGTCCGCCTGCGGCACCTGACAGGGAATGTCGCAAGCGACGTCGGGGGCCAGCCATTGCGGCTCACCAGTGGCCGTCCCCCCATCTTCTAGGGCCGCGCGGGCTTGGGTGATCAAGCTGTCGCTCAGCGCCGGATCGGACGGGTTTGAGATCAGCGTGACGATATGGGCCATGGGCTGGGTCCGGACAGTTGTGCGCGCGGTGAAACAGGAAAGGACGGCCATGACGGAAGGCGTCCGCACGGTGCTTATCGCAGGGCCGACCGCGAGCGGCAAGTCCGCGCTGGCGCTGCGCCTCGCCGCGCGCTGGGGGGGCGTGATCGTGAATGCCGACAGTATGCAGGTGTATAGCGATCTGCGCGTGTTGACCGCCCGGCCAAGCGCTGCGGAAGAGGCGCAAGCGCCGCATCGACTTTACGGCGTGCTCGACGGCGCGCAGCGCTGCTCGGCGGGCGCCTATGCGGCGCTTGCGCGCGAGACGCTGGAGACGCTGGCGCGGGCGGGGAAGCGGGCGATCCTTGTCGGGGGGACGGGGCTCTATTTTCGCGCGCTCACCGAGGGGTTGTCGCCCATGCCCGCCATTGCGCCCAGCGTCAAGGCCCAGGCGGCGGACCTCTTAAGCGAGAGCGGGGCTGCGGGGTTGCATGCCTGGCTGCTGGAGCGCGATCCCCAAAGCGCCGCTGGAGTGCGGCCATCGGATCCCCAACGGCTGTTGCGGGCCGCGGAACTGCTATTGGCGACGGGTGAGGGGCTTGCCGCCTGGCAGGCGCGCCCGGGGCAGCCGGTGTTAGCTGGCGCGCCGGTGCAGGTGGTGTTGAGCGCGCCGCGCGCCTGGCTTCATGCTCGCGCCGAGGCACGCTTTGCCGCCATGCTTGCGGCCGGCGCCGTGGCGGAAGTCGAGGCGCTGCGCGCCCGCGCCCTCGATCCGGGGCTACCGGTGATGAAGGCAGTCGGCGTGCCGGAACTAAGCGCCTATCTGGACGGCGCGCTGGATCTGGAGAGCGCCGGTTCCCGCGCAGCGATCGCGACCCGCCAGTTCATCAAGCGCCAGGAGACATGGTTCCGTAATCAGATGGGCGCCTGGGCTCGGGTGCCTGCAGATGATCCCGATAGCGCCTTGGCGGCGCTGGAGAAAATGCTGTCCGTGCATTGACCTGGCAACCTCTCTCCGCCACAGTGCGCATTATTCGGGATATCCGGGCGCCTTGTACCGCAGCGGATATCGTCAGACAGGCGAGACGCGCAACAGACAGGCGAGACGCGCACTGGAATAGCTTGGCCGACTTGGCTCAAGCCTCTAAAGCGCCATCGGACCTCCAAAGCGCCATCGGATTAAGCAAGGGTTCTGCGGTTGATGCACTCCGCGACCAGCACGGTAACCGGACAAGGGACCTGGCCAACCAGCCAGGCACGCCCCCATCCGGCCGTGTGCCTTGCTCAACTCCGCCCGGCTGCGGTGAAACCGGCCGGTCTCCGCCTTGTGGCAGGCGTATCGATTTACGCCACATCCTCTGCCCACTGACGCCCGAAACTGCCGCTAGGCATTCTTTTCAAACAGGTTCGATCAGCGGGTAGAGACCATGACAAGCCATGGCCCTGAAAACATGTGTGCGCCCTCCTTCGAAGTGGCCCCCGAGCGTCGCATCACCCTATCGGTGGTGATCGAGGACGCGCCGGGTCTCGCACGCCGTCTGGCCGGGGTTCTGGGATGGCGCGGTTATGCCTTTGAGCGGGTCGTGACCCAAGACGAGCGGGATGGCCCGGGCGCGGCGCGGCTGCAACTGGTGTTCACCGCGCGGGAAGAAGATGCCCAGGTGCTGGAAGCGCTGATCGCAGCCTATGGCCCGGTCAAGGCGGTGCGCCGGCTCTACACCGCGCCCGTGATGGCCCAGCGGAGCGAGCCCTGGACGAATAGTGCGATGCGGGTTGTGGGTGATGTTCTAGGCCGGTCCGAGCAAACCCCTGAACCTGTGGCTATCTAAGCCTGGTCGCCCGTCAGTTGCGGCGCGCCCGCAACACCGGACCAAAAAGCGCGCCTTTTTGCGCGGCTTGGTCATATGACCACGAAAAGGCCGCATGGCGGGCTAGCGCAGCTTGTCCAAAATCGAACAAAATCTTGCTTAGCAATGGGGCATGAGATTTAGTCCTCATACCCCGGCGGCCCTTGGCGGGGCTTGCATCGCGCGGGTTTACCACTCCTTCAAGCTCGCCATGTCTGGTGAGCTGAGTCCCGATGTCGCGGCACCGGGTTTGAGGCGGGGAATGGGTCCTGCGGGTGACGTCTGAGCGAATCCCGGCCAAGATCCCGCATGTTCTCGGATTGGGTTGGACTTCGGGACTGAGTTCGGCTCTTGCGGGTGCGCAGAGTGTTGGGAAAGCCTGTTCGGTGGCCGCATACACCATGCGGCAGGCAGCGTGGGCAATAATCAGGGGGAAGAGCGCGAGTCGCGATGAGCGCGGCACGGGCTGGCCCGACAACGGGACCCCAAAACGGGATAGCGGGACACACTATGCTTTCCGGTCTGCTTGGGATGTTCTCCGCCGATATGGCGATCGACCTTGGGACAGCGAATACGCTGGTCTATGTGAAGGGCCGCGGAATCGTGCTCAACGAGCCCTCCGTGGTGGCGCTCATCAATCAGGGCGGTAAGAAACAGGTCCTTGCGGTCGGCAACGACGCCAAGATGATGCTTGGCCGCACGCCCGGAAACATCGAGGCGATCCGTCCCATGCGCGACGGGGTCATCGCGGATTTCGAAGTCGCCGAGGAAATGATCAAGCACTTCATTCGAAAAGTGCATAATCGCCAGAGTTTCGCCAATCCGCTTATCATCGTGTGCGTGCCGTCAGGGTCCACGGCGGTTGAGCGTCGCGCGATCCAGGAATCGGCGCTGTCGGCGGGCGCACGTCGGGTCTATCTGATTGAAGAGCCCATGGCGGCGGCAATCGGCGCCGGACTGCCCGTGACCGAGCCCACTGGCTCCATGGTTGTGGATATCGGCGGTGGCACGACCGAAGTGGCGGTGCTGTCGCTGCACGGCATCGTGTATTCCCGCTCCGTGCGCGTAGGTGGCGACAAAATGGATGACGCCATCGTCGCTTTCATCCGCCGCCACCATAATCTGCTGATCGGTGAAGCGACCGCCGAGCGCATCAAAAAGGATGTGGGCTCGGCCATGATCCCGGCGGATGGGCAGGGCGCGTCCGTGGAGATCAAGGGCCGCGACCTCATGAACGGGGTCCCCAAGGAAATCACCATCACCCAAAAACAGATCGCCGAAGCTCTGGCTGAACCCGTGGGGGCGATCGTGGAAGCGGTGAAAGTGGCCCTGGAAGCCACGCCGCCGGAATTGGCGGCGGATATTGTCGACAAGGGCATTGTGCTGACAGGCGGCGGGGCGTTGCTGGCGCATCTCGATCAGGTGCTGCGCGACGAGACCGGCCTGCCCGTGAGCTTGGCCGATGAGCCGCTGTCTTGCGTGGCGCTGGGCACCGGCAAGACACTGGAGCAGTACAAGACCATGCGTCACGTGCTGTCGACCGTTTACTAGGCGGCGAACGCACCGTAAGACTGTCGTGAGTGGGTGGCGGGGGTCGTTTGTAGAGGCGGAAGGGTCCCGCAGTCGCGTATAGAGCGGCTGATCGGACCGCGCCTTATCGTCGATTGGGGGCCGCCGCCGGTGTTTGATCAGTCTCACTCATCCGACCGCATGCACTCCGCAGCCCGGTTTGTCTCCCACCGGGCGTTTCTCTTGATTCTGATTTTTCTCGCCGTGGCCATGCTGTTTCTGGGCCGCGCGGACAGCCAGTCCTTGAATGCGCTGCGCAATCGCACGGCCGAGGCCCTGGTGGGCGTGTTCGAGCTGTTCACGTCCCCGGTGACCGCTGTCATGGGGGCCCTGGATGGGGCCCACAACATGCTTCTGGTTTATGAGGATAACGAGCGCCTGCGCCGAGAAAATGAGCGGCTGATGCAGTGGAAAGCGCTCGCCGAACAGCTCCAGGGCACGGTGGCGCGGTACAACGACTTGCTCAATGTGGCGCTGGAGCCAGGGATTGGCTTTGTCACCGGACGGGCGGTCAGTGACAGCGGCACAGCGTTTATTCGGACTCTGATCGTGAATGTGGGTCAGAAGCAGGGCGTGTCGTACGGTCAGGCGGTGATCAACGACCGTGGTCTCGTCGGCTGGATCATGGGGGCGGGCGAGGATGCCTCACGGGTGCTGATGGTGTCCGACTTCAACAGTCGGATCCCCGTGAAAATCGGCGAGCAGGGCTACCGCGCCATCATGATCGGCGACAACTCTTCCAAACCGCGCTTGGAATTCCTCATGGCGATCGGGGAAGTGGAGCCGGGTGCCGCCGTGATGACGTCGGGTGATGAAGGCGTGTTACCGCCGGGGCTGCCGGTCGGCGTCATCAAAGGCCGCGATCGGCTTGGTCGGTATCGGGTCAGCTGGGCGGCCGGTGAAGGCCCGATCGATTATGTTCGCGTGCTGAACTATGACTTCCCGCGCGATGTGGACGTGATTGAAGAAGATCTGCCCGAACAGCTCCAGCGCGATAATGCCGCGGAAACGGACCCTGCCGAGGCGGCCGAGCCTGAAGCACCCGCAGAGGCGGCGGCGCCATGAGGCAGTACACCCAGACCGCCACGCCACAAGCCGCCCGGATTCTCATCACCATGGCCATGGTGGGGCTGGCAGCCCTGAGCGTCATTCTCAATGCTCTGCCGCTGGCGCCAGCCTCGGACATGCGCTGGGTGCCGTCTTTTACGCTGATCCTGATTTTCTATTGGGCGGTGCATCAGCCGGATGTGTTTCCCCGCTGGCTCGCCTTCGTGACGGGTCTCTTTCAAGATTTGCTGTCAGGTGGCCCGATCGGGCTCTGGGCGCTGACTTATCTGTGCGTCTATGAGGGCGTCTACATGAACCGGCTATTTTTCGTTGGTCGCGCCGCTTATTCGAGCCTGCTGGGGTTCATGCTGGCGGCGGCGGCGGCCGGTCTGCTCGCCTGGCTGATCGCCAGCGTAAAGTTTTGGCAGGTTCTGTCGCCGCTTCCCATTGCCGGCCAAACAGTGGTCACCATCCTGGTCTATCCTCTCTTGGCGGCCGGGCTTGGTCTCATCAACCGGGCCATGGGGCCTGAGGTCTGATCCGGCGGCGCGCCCCGTCGCCGCCTTATGAACGAGCAACGAGTACGCGAACGCCATGGACGGCAAGGAACAGCTCCGCTTCCGCTCTTTCACCCGCCGCACTGCGGTCATGGGGGCCGGCGCCCTCGGTGTGTTCGGCTTGCTCTTTGGCCGGCTCTATCAACTGCAAGTGCGTGATGCGGACCAGTATCGGGTGAAGGCAGAGGAGAACCGGGTCAAGGTACGCCTCCTGGCGCCCTTGCGGGGGCGCATCGTCGATCGCTTTGGCGTCGAGGTCGCCGGTAATCGGACGAATCTGCGCGTGCTGCTCGTGCCGGAAGATACCGGCGATATCCCGGTGGAGCATGTGCTCGACAAACTCGCCCAGGTGATCGAGCTGGACGACAGCCGCCGCGCCCGAGTGCTGCGCGCGGTGCGCCGCCAGGCGCCCTTCGTGCCGGTGACCGTGACGGATAATCTGAACTGGCGGGACTTTGCCCAGGTCAACATGTTCAGCCCCGACCTGCCAGGCACCCAGGCAGAAGTGGGCGACACGCGCTTTTATCCGTTCGGCACGGATCTCGCCCATGTGCTGGGCTATGTGGCCGCCGTCTCCGAGGACGATCTGGACGATGATCCGCTCTTGCGCCTGCCGGGCTTTCGCATCGGGAAAAATGGCATCGAGCGCCAGCTGGATCGGCGCCTGCGCGGCACGCGCGGCACACGCCAGGTGGAAGTGAATGCGGGCGGACGGATCATCCGCGACCTGGATCGGGTGGAAGGCACGCCCGGTGAAGAAGCGGTGCTGACCCTTGATATGGATGTGCAGCGCGTGGCCGCGGCGGCGCTTGAAGGCGAAAGCGGCGCCGCGGTGGTGCTCGATATACACACCGGCGAGGTGATCGCCTGCGCCTCGGTGCCGGGATTTGATCCCAATGCCTTCAATCGCGGCCTGCGCCAATCCGAATGGAATGCCCTGATCAACAATCCTTACAAGCCGTTGATCAATAAGGCCGTGGCCGGACAGTATCCGCCGGGCTCCACCATCAAGCCGGTGGTGGCGCTGGCGGCGCTGCATCACGGCACCATGGATCCGGATGAGCGCATCAACTGCACCGGCAAGACCACGCTCGGCAACCATATCTTCCACTGCTGGAAGCGCGGCGGCCATGGGCCCATGAACATGCACGAGGGCATCAAGCACTCCTGCGACATCTATTTCTATGAGCTCGCGCGCCGCCTGGGCATTGACCGGTTGGCCGAAGTGCTGCGCGAATTCGGTCTGGGCACCACTTATGATTTTGAGCTGCCGGGCGAGAAAGAGGGCCTTGTGCCCACGCGGGGCTGGAAGCTGGCGGTGACGGGCCAGCCTTGGGTCATGGGGGAAACCTACAATGTGGGCATTGGTCAGGGCTCCATGCTGGCCACGCCGCTGCAACTCGCCGTCATGACCGCGCGGCTTGCGAATGGTGGTAAGGCGGTGGTGCCCCGGGTGGTCCGCTCCGTGGGCGAAGACCTTTTAGTGGCGACGAATGACGTGCCCCGCATCGCCATTGATCCGGCCCACATACAGCGGGTGCTGAGGGCCATGAACGCGGTGACGAATGATCTCCGCGGGACCGCGTTCCGCTCGCGCCTGACCGGCGAGGGCATGTCGATGGCCGGTAAGACCGGGACTGCGCAGGTGCGCCGCATCACAATGGCTGAACGCGAATCGGGTCTGCGCACCCATGAGGAAACCCCCTGGCACCTGCGTGACCATGCGCTCTTTGTCGGCTATGGCCCGGTGGAGGCGCCGCGGTATGCGGTGTCAGTCATCGTGGAGCATGGCGGCGGCGGCTCTAAGGCCGCAGCACCCCGCGCGCGCGACATTATGCGCGCGGCCCTGTTGCGCGATCCGGCGCGGCGTGAGCCCGTCGGCCCCACCAGGCCAGGCCTGCGCGCCGCCGGCCGCGACACCGATGAAACGCCCGGATGAGAAACGCTGAAAGCGCACGACAGAAGGCAAAACACGGATGATGTATGAGGGTACCAGCCGCGGCGGCTATGGCCGGCGGTCCACGGAACTGCGCCAGAAGCTCCTGGAGTTCAACTGGGCGTTTTTGTTCTTGCTGTGCGTGGTCGCGTCCTTCGGCTTCCTGATGCTCTATTCCGTGGCGCAGGGCTTTGAGCCCTGGGCCAAGGATCAGATGATCCGCTTTGGCGTCAGTGTGGTCTTGCTCATCGCTGTGGCGCTTGTGGATGTGCGGATCTGGATGGCACTGGCCTATCCGGCCTATCTTGGCGCCTTGGCTTTGCTGGTGGGCGTGGAGTTTTTCGGCGTGCTGGGCATGGGCGCGCAACGCTGGATCGAGATTGGTCCGGTGCGTATTCAGCCCTCGGAATTCATGAAAATCGCCCTCGTCCTGGCGCTGGCCCGTTACTATAACGGCTTGAGCATTGATGAGGTATCCCATCCGCTCGCGCTGTTGTTGCCTCTGGCGATGATCGCGGCACCGGTGGGTCTGGTGTTGTTACAGCCGGACCTGGGCACGGCGCTGCTGCTGCTAGCGGGCGGGGCGGCGATCATTTTCCTGGCGGGCGTGCATTGGGCCTATATCGTCAGCGCCGTGGTCGCGGTCGTGGTGGCGATCCCAGTGGCATGGCAGTTCTTGCATGACTATCAACGCGAGCGGGTGTTCACCTTCCTGGATCCCGAGCGCGATCCCCTAGGGGCGGGCTACCATATTCTCCAGGCCAAGATTGCATTGGGGTCGGGTGGGCTGTTCGGCAAAGGGTTCCTGCAAGGCACCCAGGCCCATCTGAACTTCCTGCCGGAAAAACAGACCGACTTTATCTTTACGGTGCTGGCGGAGGAACTGGGCCTTGTCGGCGCGGGCAGCCTGCTGCTGCTCTATATCCTGGTGGCGGCCTATGCCATCAGCGTGGCGTTACGGGCGCGCAACCATTTCGGCCGACTGGTGGCCATGGGCGTGACCGTGACGTTCCTGCTCTACATCTTCATCAATGTGGCGATGGTGATGGGCCTGCTGCCCGTGGTGGGCGTCCCACTGCCGCTCGTGTCCTATGGCGGCACCTCCATGCTGACCCTCATGTTTGGCTTTGGCCTCGTGATGAGCGTCTACATTCATCGCCATGAGGAGACCATGCGCGCGCCCGTATCCATGTGGTGAGCGTCATGCCCCAGTTCTCCATTGCGCGCTTGCTGGCCGATCATGCGGCGCGCGCGCCTGAGCGCCCGGCGCTGACCCATGAGGGCCGTACACTCAGCCGGGCGGCCCTGGAGGCGCGGACCAATCGCCTCGCCAGGGCTTTTGCCGCGCGCGGGGTGCGAGAGGGGCGCATGGTCACCATTGCGCTTGCCAATGGCATTGCGTTTTACGAGGCCGCCATCGCCGCCTGGAAGCTGGGTGCGATCCCCCAGCCCGTCTCGGCGCGCCTTCCGCAAGTGGAGTTGCTGGAGATCGTCGCACTGGCCGAGCCAGCCCTCGTCGTTGGCGGCCCGGATCTGGGCGGCGCCTTTCCCCAATGGTTTGCCGATACACCGGACCCGGACCATGAGAGCGACGCGCCCTTGCCAGAGCGCGTGAGCCCCGCCTGGAAGGCGCCGACCTCTGGCGGCAGCACCGGGCGGCCCAAGCTCATCGTCTCCGGTGAGGCGGGGCGGTTCGATCCGGACCAGGCCTATCTGGGCATGGAGCCGGACATGGTGCATCTGGTACCCGGGCCGCTTTATCACAATGCCCCCTTTGCATTCTCCGCGCGGGGCCTGTTCATGGGCCATCACGTGGTGATCATGAGTCGTTTCGACGCGCTGGAGACATTGCATCAGATCGAGGTCCATGGGGTGAACTGGCTGATGCTGGTGCCGACCATGATGCTGCGCATCTGGCGGCTGGCCCCGGCCGTTCGCGAGAGTTTTGATCTGTCCTCCATCCGCCTGCTGTGGCATCTGGCGGCGCCATGCCCGCCATGGCTGAAAGACGCCTGGATCGACTGGCTGGGGCCGGAGCGCATCTGGGAGCTTTATGCCGGTACCGAAGCGCAGGGCACCACCCGCATCTCTGGAGCCGAATGGCTCGCCCATCGCGGTTCGGTGGGCAAGGCGAGCCCGGGATTTTCCATCCGTATTCTGGATGGCCAAGGCCGGGACCTGCCGCCCGGGGAGATCGGTGAGATCTTTATGCGACCCGATGCGGGGCCGGGGACGACCTATCGCTATATCGGTGCCGAGCCGCGCCAGCAGGCGGAGGGCTATGAGTCGCTGGGCGACATGGGGTATCTGGACGAAGACGGCTATCTCTATCTCGCTGATCGGCGCACGGATATGATCCTGAGCGGCGGTGCCAATGTCTATCCGGCAGAAGTGGAAGCGGCCATCGACGCGCATCCGGCCGTGCGCTCCAGCGCCGTGATTGGCCTGCCGGATGAGGATCTGGGCCAGCGGGTGCACGCGATTGTCGATGCGACCGAGCCTGTGGACGAGGCGGCGCTGCTTGCGTTCCTTGCCGAGCGGCTGGTTCGCTACAAAATCCCGCGGACGGTGGAATTCGTGGATGCTCCGGTGCGCGATGACGCGGGCAAAGTGCGGCGCAGCGCTCTGCGACAGGAACGCTTGCCCGAGCGCGAGTGATCCAGCCATCCGCGCGAGCCGTAGAGCCTACACCAGACATTTGGGAGAGGGCATATGCGGGTCTTTCTGGCACTGATCTTAATGGTGGTGGCGATGGCGCCGACAGCTCGGGCGTCTGACACCGCCCACGCGTTCACATTCCAATCCATTGACGGCGGGCCTTTACCGCTCAGCGACTATGCGGGTCAGGCGGTGTTGGTGGTCAACACGGCCTCGCGCTGCGGCTTTACTCGGCAATATGACGGGCTGCAAGCTCTGTGGACGGCGTATCGGGCACGCGGGCTCGTGGTGTTGGGCGTGCCATCCAATGATTTTGGCGGCCAGGAACCGGGCAGCGAAGCGGAGATCAAGCGCTTTTGCGAAGTGAATTTCGGCATTGATTTTCCGATGACGGAGAAAGTCAGTGTGCGCGGTCGGAATGCCCACCCGTTTTACCAATGGGCTGCGTCCGAGTTGGGTGCACAGGCGACACCGCAATGGAACTTCCACAAATATCTCGTGGCGCCGGACGGGCGTCTGGTGGCGGCCTTCCCCTCCAGCGTCGAGCCCATGTCCGACACGATGCGCGACGCGGTTGACGCCGTTTTGCCCGCTACGCCATGAGTGTGCAGACAGTCTCGCCCGCGACCCGGGCCGAAGGGCTCCGGCGGGTGGACGCCTTCACGCCCTCCATGGGCCGGGTCTATGCGGCAAAGCGCAATTACGATCTGGGGCCGGACGACCGGCATAATGTGTCACTGCTGTCGCCTTATATTCGGCACCGGCTGGTGCTGGAGGAGGAGGCTGTGCGGGCCGCGCTGAGCCAGCACAGCGAAAGTGCGGCCGAGAAATTCGTGCAGGAAGTGTTCTGGCGTACCTATTGGAAGGGCTGGCTCGAGACGCGGCCCTCGGTTTGGGCAGAGTATGAAGCGGATCTGGCGCGTGCCCTCAACGCCTTGGAACGGGACGGCGCCCTACACGGAGCCTACCATGACGCGGTGGAGGGGCGCACCGGCATCGACTGTTTCGATGACTGGACGCGGGAGTTGACAAGGACGGGCTATCTGCACAATCACGCCCGGATGTGGTTTGCCAGTATCTGGATTTTCACCCTGCGCCTGCCTTGGGTTTTGGGGGCCGATTACTTTTATCGCCATTTGCTTGATGGGGATCCGGCGTCGAATACGCTTGGCTGGCGCTGGGTGGCCGGTCTGCACACGAACGGGAAGACCTATGCGGCGCGCGAGGCCAACATCGCCAAATTCACAGGTGAGCGGTATCGTCCGCGCTTCCAGCTCAGCTACGACACCATGCCGCTTGATGACGTGCAGCATCCCCCTGCCGGGGCCGTTCCGCCGGCACGCCTGACCCCGCCGGATGGGCCTTATGGCCTGCTCCTGACAGAAGAGGATCTGTGTCCTGAAACGTTGGGTCTTGCAGCGGGGCAGTGCCAAGGTATTGCCGGTCTCGTGTGCACCGCGGAGCGCTCAAGGCTGCCCATCGGCGCACCGGTGCAGGCTTTTGCCCGCGATGCCATGGACGATGCGCTCACCCGCGCCCAAGATCATTTCGGGCAGCGGGGCACGGCGCACACGGACAGTGAAGCCATTGTGGATTGGGCTCACTCATTGGATGGGGCGCCGGTCGTGACGGCGTATGCACCCGTGGGCCCGGTGGGTGCCGCGTTGATCCGGTTGGAGCGTGCAGGCGTTCCCATTGTCAGGTTACGCCGCTTGTGGGATGAGCGCGCCTGGCCGCACGCGACCAAAGGCTTCTTTGGGCTGAAGAAACACATCCCGAAGCTGATCAAGGCCATGGACGGATTGCCTCTTTAAAGGCATCGCCGGTCAGCCGCCTTCAAGCTCCTCACGACGCATTTCGAGGGTCAGCCAGTCTTCCTCCGCACTGGCCAGTTCTGCTTCGGCGGCTTCCAAACGTGCGGCGGTTTTGTTGAACTTGTCCGCATTCTTCGCAAACAAGTGAGGGTCGGCGAGCGTAGCCTTGAGTGTGGCGATTTCCTGCTCCAGCTCTGCCATGCGGCCGGGCAGCGTTTCAAGCGCGTATTTTTCCTTATACGACAGTTTGGCGCTGGCCTTGCGGGGTTCTGGCGAGGCTGTGGCTTTCGGCTTCGCGGCGGTTTTGGGTTTGGTGGGCTCGGCCTCATTGGGGGTGGCGGCGCGCTGGCTCATCATGTCCGTATAGCCGCCGGCATATTCGATCCACTGGCCCGGGCCGTCCGTGGTGATGGTCGAGGTGACGATGCGATCTAGGAAGTCCCGGTCATGACTGACAAGAAGCACCGTGCCCGGATAATCCGCCAATAGCTCTTCCAGAAGGTCGAGCGTTTCCAGGTCCAAATCATTGGTGGGCTCATCCAGCACCAACAGATTTGATGGCTTGGCAAGCGCGATAGCGAGCGCCAGGCGCCCGCGCTCGCCGCCTGATAGCGCTGAGACAGGAGAGCGCGCTTGTTCCCCGGTGAAGAGGAAGTCCTTCATATAGGTCATCACATGGCGCTGCGATCCACCCACGGAGACCATATCGCCGCGTCCTTCGGTCAGCGCCTCGGTCAGGGTCATGTCCGGCTTGAGGCTGGCGCGGCGCTGATCAAGCGAGATCATCTCCAGATTCGTCCCTAGGCGGATGGTCCCCGAATCCGGCTCCAGCGCGCCCGTCAGCATGGACAGCAGCGTTGTCTTGCCCGCGCCATTGGGGCCGGCGATCCCGATCCGGTCGCCCCGTTGGATCTGGATGGAAAAGTCCCGCACAATGGCACGCCCGTCATAGCTTTTGGCAATGCCATCCGCCTCGATCACGAGCTTCCCCGAGAGCTGGCCCTCTGATGCGGCCATTTTGGCGGTGCCGACCGCGCGGCGGGCGTCCCGGCGCTGAGTGCGCAGGGCGTCGAGTTCGCGCATGCGCCGCACATTGCGTTTGCGCCGGGCGGTGACGCCATAGCGCACCCAGTCTTCCTCCGCCGCGATTTTACGATCGAGTTTGTGGCGGTCCAGTTCCTCCTGTTCAAACACCGTGTCGCGCCAGGCCTCGAACTGGCCGAAGCCTTGCTCCATGGCCCGCGTCTGACCCCGGTCGAGCCAGACCGTCCGCCGGGTGAGCGTTTCCAAAAACCGCCGGTCGTGGCTGATGAGCACCAGCGCGGCCTTGCTGCGCGCCAGTTCCTCCTCCAGCCAGCCGATCACCGGCAGGTCCAGATGGTTGGTGGGCTCGTCGAGCAGCAGAATGTCAGGATCGGGCGCGAGCACCCGCGCCAGCGCCGCGCGCCGGGCCTCGCCCCCAGATAGAGTGCGCGGATCTTCCGTGCCCGCCAGGCCAAGCTGTTCCAGCAGATAGGCGGCGCGGTAGGGGGCATCGCCCGGCGCCAGCCCCGCTTGGGCATAATCGAGAGTGGTGGCGAAAGCGGAGAAGTCCGGCTCCTGCTCCAGATAGCGCCAGGTGCAGCCCGGTTTGACAAAGCGCTCGCCCGTGTCCGCCTCAACGAGGCCCGCGGCGACTTTCAGCAGTGTGGACTTGCCCGAGCCATTGCGCCCGACAAGGCACACCCGGTCACGCTCGAACACATAGAGGTCAGCGGCTTCGAGCACGGGGGTGCCGCCGAAGGTCAGACCGATGGTTTGCAGGGAGAGGAGAGGTGGCGCCATAACCCGTCATGTAACGGGCGCGGGCGCGGTGTGCAACCGCGCCCGCGTTCCGATCACTCTTGGGTCTCTTCGGCGGTGTCTTCCGGGGCGCCTTCCACAGGCGGCAGGATGACCACCCGATAGGCGCTGGCCGCGTCGAGATAGCGCTGCGCCGTGGCGGTGAGATCGTCCACGGTGATGGCTTCAAGGCCCGCCACCTCACCACGGAAGCGCTCCAGCCGGGCCGGATCCGTCTGAGCTTCAGAAAGCAGGTTTACCCAAAACGAGTTCTCTTCCAGAAGGCGCTCTTGACGCTCCAAGACCGGGTTACGGGCGCGCAGAAGCTCGTCTTCGCTGATGCCGCCGGTGGCCATGGAAGCGGCGATTTCGTCCACCGCCTGGAACATGTCATCCACCGCCGACGGCTCCACATCCAGATAGCTGAGGAAATAGCCATAGCCCGGGTAAGTGGAGGAACTGGCGGAGACGAATTGCGGCGAATAGGTCGCGCCGATTTCCTCACGGATTTTATCGGTGAGCTTCAGATCGAAGATCTCGTTAAGCAGCTCCCGCTGGCGATCGTCCTGAGCGTCGCTGTCATCATCGGTTGGCCAGTAGGTGAGCGCCAGGGCGCGGTTCTGCTCGCCCGCATGGCGCAGCACGACCGGTTCAGCTTCCGCCGCCGGGAAGCTCACTTGACGCTCGGCTTCAAAGGCCGGCTCGCTGTCGGCACGCAGCGGCAGGGCGCCGAAAGTGCGGGCAACGGCGGCGATGGCCGTGTCCGGCTCCACATCGCCCACAATGGCCAGCTCGATCTGGCCACTGGTGAAGGCGCGTGCGGTAGCGGCCTGGAACTCTTCGAATGTGCGGCTTTGCACATCGTCCTTGGCGGGCCAGCCGAAGCGCGGATCACCGCTGCGCACCAGACGCGGCACATCGCGGCCATAAATGCCCTGGGGCGTGGCATCGAAGGTCTCGTAAATCACATCCACGAACTGGCGGAACTGCGCCAGGCCTTCTTCGCGATAACCAGGCGCCGTCACATACGCGGTGAGGAGCTGAAGCTGAAGATCCAGATCAGCGGGCGTGGTCTCGTAGCGGCCGCCGAAATCATCGTTGAACACGTTGAAATCCAGATCGACCGTGCGTCCGGCGAGCAGGCTCTGCAGGTCATCAAAGCTGTGTGCCTCAAGGCCGCCGATGATGAAGGCTGTGTCGCCGATCCGATCAAGGCCCGGTTGATCCTTCGGCATTTCCACAAGGCCGCTGCCCACACGCAGCGACACCCGCACCACATCGTCTTCAAACGGGGTCTGTTTGACCGTGAGCAACACATTGTTCTCGAAGCGGACGGTCCGCGCATCGAGATCCTCGATCATGCCGTCTTCGGCCACGGCGCCGGGCGTGCCGAAATCCGTATACGCGAATTCCAGTGCGCCGGTGTCTTCCGGTGCCTCGACCGCCACAGCGGCGCTGGCATCGAGGGCTGCGAAAATGGCGGCTTCCGGGTTCTCGATGGCTTGGTTGTTCGCCACATGGGCCAGCAGTTCCACGCCGTCCCACTGGGCGATGAAGGCCTCGTGCACGGCTTCTGATGTGATGTCGGCGCTGTGGGTTTCAAATAGGGCGAAATCCTCCACCGGATCGGTGAAGACGCGATCGGCCCCAAAGGCATTCACGATGCCTTCGGCCAAGGTATCGTTATCGCGGGTGCCGGCCTGCTCCGCCGCATTGCGCAGAAAGGCGCGGAAATTCGCCACTTGCTCTTGGAGCTCTGCCTGTGTGAAGCCGTGCTCGCGGGCGCGGCGCAGTTCCTGTTCCGCTGCCGCGAGGCCTCGGTCCCATTTGTCCGGGGTCGTGACAATCTGCACGGTTGCCACATCGGCGGTGTTGAAGAAATCGCCGGAGTCCGCCGAGGCCTGAAGGAACGGCGCGTCCGCCTGGCGCGACAGGATGGACAGGCGGCGGCTCACCACCGCATTGCCGATCTGGCGCAGCAGTTCCTCGCGGCGGCTATCCAGTGTGTCGGGCTTGTTCGCAGCCTCGCGCACCGCCGCCAGCGTGACGATGGTGGGCACGTCCGGGTCATAGAAGAAACCGGCCGAGCGCGGACGATTTTCGTCAATGGTGCCGAGATCCGGATCCTCGCCCGCGTCCTCGGGCTGCTCCCAATCGCCGAACGTCTCGGTAATCTTGGCCTCAAGGGAGTCTTTATCGATATCGCCGACAACCACCAGGAACGCCCGCTCGGGCACATAGTATCCTTCATAAAGGCGCAGGAAATCCTCGCGCGTGACCGTGTTGATCGCTTCCGGCTTGTCATCAAGGCGGTAGCCGAACAACGCGTCAGGCGCCAGGAACTGGTAGTAATTCATGCCGTAGCGGCGCTGCCAGGTATCGCGGAAGCGCTGCTCGGACAGCACCACCCCGCGTTCACGATCAATCGCGTCTTCATCCAGGAGCAGTTTGTCGGCGGTCTCTCGCATCAGGAACAGCGCCGTGTCCACGACCTCATCTGATGCGGAGGGCAAATTCAGCATGTAAACCGTTTCGTCCAAGCCGGTGCCGGCATTCGTATCGGCGCCAAAGGCAAGGCCATAGCGCTCCAAAATGCGGACCATTTCACCTTCTGGAACATTCTCTGAGCCATTGAAGGCGAGGTGTTCCAGGAAGTGGGAGAGCGTTTGTTCGTCATCACCCTCATAAAGGGCTCCGACAGCGAAGCGGAAGCGCACAGCGGCTGAGTCGCTCGGGTTCTGATTTTCGACGATGGCATAGCGCATGCCGTTGGGAAGTTGGCCGTAATGGACGATTTCGTCGGGCTCCAGATCGCTGGCGTCACGGGGCCAAACCGTGTCTTCGGCGGTGGCCGGTTCAACGGCGCCCGTCTCCGGTGCCTCGGCTGAGGTCTCAGGGGGGGTCGTCTCGGTCTGGGTACCCGAATCACAGGCGCTCAGCAGCAGCAACGCACATAGCGCGCCCGTGGTCATCAGCCCGGTGCGAAACGACATGACTTAGCCTCCCCAAAAATACGTCTTCTGGCCCAGCTTGGCGCTTTGCATCATGGCGATGCCCGCCCCTGCATGCAATGGGTGTGCGTGGCCTTGAGTGGCAAATCGGTAAGCCTGTTTTGGCTATCAGATGTCTAAAGTGAAGAGGCCTGCGCAGCGGTGACAGCGGGCCGCGGGGCGGCTATAAGCGCGGGGCCGTGTGGGGGACGCAACGCGGACAAATCAAGGGTGTGCGATCGTGGCGAAACTGTCGGGCCGGGTTTCCGGATGGGGGCTTTTTGCACTTGCTCTACTTGGAGGCCTCGCGGCCTGTGATGTCTTCGACCGGCCGGTGGCCATCGCCCATTACGATGTGCGCTTGTGCACGAATCTGGGTAACGCGCTCGACGCACCGCAGGAAGGTGATTGGGGTTTCGTCATCGAGGAGCGCCATTTCGACGTGATCCGTGACGCGGGCTTCGACACGGTGCGCTTGCCAGTGCGCTGGTCGGCCCATGTGCAAACCGAAAGCCCCTACCATATCGATCCGAAGTTCTGGGCGCGGGTGGATGAGGTCATTGCCCAGGCCCATGCCCGTGGCCTGACGGTCATTCTAAACGTGCACCACTATGACGAGTTGACCGAGAACCCGGCCGCCGAGCGTGAGCGCTTCCTGGCGCTATGGGCGCAATTGGCCGAGCATTACAAGACCTATGACATCCGTAGGCTGCATTTCGAGCTTTTGAATGAGGCGCGGGATCAGCTCGTCGGGGAGGACCTGAACCGGCTCATGGATGAGGCCATCGCCGTGGTGCGCGAGACCAATCCGGAACGGGTGCTGATCGTCGGCGGTGATGATTGGAATTCGCTTGAGGCTCTGTCCCGCGTGCCGCGCCCGCGCGACCGCAATGTGGTGGGCACCTTCCATTACTATCTGCCGTTCAACTTCACCCATCAGGGGGCTGAGTTTCTAGAAGAACCACCGGAAGAGGGCTTGCAGTGGGGGACGGCGGAGGATCGCGCCGCCCTCGATAACGATGCCCGGCAAGCCGCCACTGAGCGGGATCGCCTGCGCCGGCCGGTGCTCATGGGGGAGTTCGGTGTTTACACAGGTGTTGCCGATCCCGAGCGCCTGGAATGGTACCGTGCGGTGCGCGTCGCCATGGAAGCTCAGGGCATCGGCTGGTGCGCCTGGAATTTCGGCAGCAATTTCGGCTTGTGGGATGAGGAGCGCCAGGACTGGCGCCCCGGGGCGCTCGAAGCGCTCGGCCTCAATCCCGCGTCGGCGGAGGAGGGGTGAGCGCGCCCGTGCTGACCTTACGGCCGGTTACCGCGCAAAACTGGCGCGCAGTGGCCAAGCTGGCTCCGGCCGAAGATCAGCGCCGCTTCATCGCGGACAATGTCTGGTCACTGGCCGAGGCGCATTACGATCCGCTCCTGGTGCCGCGCGCCATCTATCACGGTGACACGCCTGTTGGATTTGCTATGGATCGTCTGTTGGCCGATGAAGGCCAGCCCGGCGAGATTGCCATCTTCCGCTTTATGATCGCACAGGCCTATCAGGGGCGCGGCCTAGGCAAGGCGGCTTTCGCCATGCTGTTGGAGCACCTGAGGCGCCAAGCCGGGATCACCCGCATTAGCATCAGCTACGACCCCGCCAACACCGTGGCCCAACAGCTCTATGCCGGCTTCGGCTTTCGCGAGACCGGCATTGATCCGACCTATGACGAAATGATTGCGGTGTTGGATCTTTAGGCCGAGGCCAGCCGGTTAGCCTTGTTTGGTGTCCATGCGGGCCCAGTGTCCGGGGCCTTCACCCATGGCTCGCACGCGCAGCCGGTTCGTCTCCGGATACACTACCACGTCATGCGGGTTGTTCTCGCCGATGATCAGATAGCGGCAGGGCTCATCCGTGTGATTGAAGAGCGTGTGACCGGCGGGCTGTCCGGCTGGGAAGCAGGCATAATCACCGGCCGTCATGGTGTAGCGATCCGACCCCAGCGTGAGCGTGAGCGATCCTTGGAGGATGTAGAGATGCTCCTCCTCCACCATGTGATAATGCAGCGGATTGGATTGCTTGCGCGGTGGCAGCTCTTCCAGATGCACCCCAACTTTGGAGCCGCCGCCGAAGCGGCCCAAATCCTGGTAATGCAGAGCGAAGTGCTCTCCGCGGCTGAACGAGCGCCAGGGCACGGTCTCGGTATGGAAAGGTGCGTAAAGGCCGTTGGTTTGGCGGGAGGTGGTTCCGTCGTTCATGCGCCCGTCCTCCCTCAGCGATCGGTCTTGTCCTGATTATCCGAGCCCGGATCGGGATCACGCAGCCAGTCGAACCAGCCATGGGGATTGTCGGCAAGGCCGCCCGTGCCGTCATCATACCAGACGGTTGTCGAGGTCGTCATGATTGTAAGGGAGAAAATCACCCGCACCGCCGCCAGGCCCCAGGCAACAAGCACGGCCCAATACACTTCGTAGCGTGGCAGGGAAAAGGCGTCCTCACCCGTAAAGAACCAGTCGGGGAAGAACCAGTAAAGCGCCGGTACCACGGACAGGAAAATGAGCACTTCGCGGGCGACGCGGAACTCGTCACGATAGCGCACCGAGCGGATGAGTTGGGCGCCCATAAAGGCGCGCAGCAGCATATACAGGCCCAAAACCACCGGCACGCCGGTCACCAGCAGCACTGTAATCCCACCGCGCACCAGATAGTAACAGCCGCCCTCTACGAGGTAACATTGCTGATCGCGCGAGGTGTCCCACTGGCTCATCATCCATTCGATGCCATTCTGCCCCTCAAGCCGGAAGAACAGCAGAAAGGTGAGAATGAAGGCGAACGGAATGCCCCGGGAGATCAAAAACCCGATCGCATTGACGATGGCCTTGCCCGTATCCGATGACGACATGCGTGCTCCCCCCGGTCACGTGATTCGTCAAACCATAGCGCGAATGGCCAGGACTGCGAAGGGCCGCGACGCTCTCTCTGCGCGGGCATGGACGGACCGCGGCAGTTGGGGAACACTACCGCAAAAGCCTATAAGTCCGGCTCAATGCCGCGTTTGAGGAGGAGCGTCCATGTCCCAGGCGGTTGATCATGCCTACACCATCGCGGAATTGCGGGAGCTGGGGCGCCGGCGCACCCCCCGCGCCATTTTCGATTACGCCGACGGCGGCGCGGACGACGAGCGCACGCTGGCGCGCAACAGCGATGCCTTCGCCGATTACGAGTTGATCCAACAAACCTTGCGCGATGTCTCGTCGATCAACATGAGCACCCGGGTGCTGGGCAGTGAGATTGCCATGCCGCTCGCCCTGTCACCCACCGGCGGCACGAAGATGTTTCATCCCGACGGTGAGGAGGCGGTGGCCCGGGCGGCGGGGCGCGCGGGCACCGGCTACACGCTATCCTCGGTCGCCACCACCGCGATTGAGGACATCGCCCGCATCGGCGACGGTCCGAAATGGTTCCAGATCTATGTGTGGAAAGACCGGTCTCTCAACAGCGAGTTCATTGCCCGCTGCAAGCATGCGGGGGTCAAAGCGCTCATGCTGACCGTGGACGTGCCGGTGGCCGGCAACCGGGAGCGCGATCTGCGCAATCACCTGTCCATGCCGCCCAAGCCCACTTTGAGCTTGCTGGCCGATATGCTTGCCCATCCCGGCTGGAGCTGGCGATTTCTGACGAACAAGCGACCGCAAATGGCGAATATCGTGAACCGCATGGCGGCGTCGGACAGCACCGGCACCATGGAGTACATCAACAACCAGTTCGACCGGACTGTCACCTGGGATGATGCCGCGCGGATGATCGAGGAATGGGGCGGCCCTTTCGCGATCAAGGGCATTATGGCGCCGGATGACGCCGCGCGGGCGGTGGCCGCCGGGGCATCGGCGGTCATGGTCTCAAACCACGGCGGGCGCCAACTCGACACGGCGCCGGCGCCGGTGGATATGCTTCCCGAGATCGTGAGTGCCGTGGGAGGCAAGGCAGAGGTTATTCTGGACGGTGGCGTGCGCCGGGGCACCGATGTGCTGAAGGCGCTGGCGTTGGGCGCGACGGCCTGCACAACCGGGCGGCCTTATCTTTATGGCCTGTGCGCAGGCGGCGAGCGGGGCGTGGACCGGGCGCTCAGCTTGCTCAAGGGGGAAATCGAGCGCGGCATGGCCTTGCTCGGCGTCAAGACGGTGGCGGAGATTGGGCCGCATCTGGTGCGTCATCGCCCGGCGCGTTAAGCAAGGCCGCGAGCGGATGGTTATGGGCGTCCCGCCGCATGGCATGAGGAGAAGCCATGTGGTACCAACACTTAAGGGTTGTCAAAGGCAGGAGCAGGGTATGATCGGCGATTGGCTGGCGCGGGCAGGCGCACGACTGGGGATGGGGCGTGGAGTGGCTTTCGGGCTGGCGCTGATGGTGCTGGTGATGGCCGCTCCGGCCACGGCGCAGCAGGCGCCGCGCGATTTCGCAGCGCTGGTGCCGCAATTGACGCCGGCGGTGGTGAACATCGCCACCACCCAGACCCGCAACGGGCGCACCGGTGAAGGCGCCGGCTCCGGCTTTCTAATCGATCCCTCGGGCGTGATCGTCACCAACAATCACGTCATCGAAGGCGCGCAGCAGATTGTCGTCCAGCTCGAAAGCGGCCTGGAGTTTCCGGCGCGGTTGCTGGGGGCCGATGCTCCGACCGATTTGGCGGTGCTGAAAATCGATCATTCCGAGGCGCTGCCTTTCGTGCGTTTTGGCAATTCCGATGAAGCGGATGTGGGCGAATGGGTGCTGGCGGTGGGCAATCCGTTCGGCTTGGGGGGCTCCGTGACCGTGGGCATCGTCTCGGCGCGCAATCGCGAATTGTCGGGCGTCTATGACGATTACATCCAGACCGATGCGGCCATCAATCCGGGGAACTCGGGCGGTCCGCTGTTCAACGCGCGTGGCGAGGTGATTGCTATCAACACCGCCGTGGTCTCGCCGCTGCCCGCGTCAGTGGGCGTGGGGTTTTCGGTGCCCTCGGCCATTGCGCAGGTGACGGTGAGCCAGATCCTGGAATTCGGAGAAGTGCGCCGGGCCTGGCTGGGCGTGGCGGGCCTGCAGCCGGTGACGCCGCAGCGGGCGGCCGAACTGGGCCTGAACCGGGCGCGGGGCGCGCTCGTGACCCGGGTGGTGCCCAACGGCCCGGCCGCCCAGGGCGGTGTGCTGGCGGGTGATGTGATCTTGAGCTTCGCCGGGACCCAGATCGATAACTTCCGCGAGTTGCCGCGGGTGGTGTCCTCGGCCGGCGTCGGCGCGACCGTGCCCATGACCGTGTGGCGGGAGCGTCGTGAAGTGGCGCTCCAGGTCACACTGGGTGCGCTGGCCAGCCGGAACCGCGTGTCTTGGGTCACGCAGCCGGGGAGTTTCCTGGCGCAGGCCATGGGCGTGGAACTGGCGGAACTGGACCGGATGATGCGCGCCGACCTGAACATTGCGCCGGGCGCGGACGGTCTGCTGGTGGAAAGCGTCGCGGCGGACTCGCCCGCCCAAGGGCGTCTCCAAGAGGGGGACGTGATCGTCTCTGTGGAACGCCAGCGCATCAACCGGCTCGTGGACATGGCCGCCAAGCTTGAGAGCATGGCCCGGCCCGATGCGCTTCTGGTCACTGTCAATCGGGGCGGTGAAATCCTCCACGAGGCCGTACCGATCAAACCGCTGCTGGCGGACGACTAAACCGACGCGTCAGCGATGGTGCGTCACAGAGGCGGGCCCCACGCGGGTCCGCCTTTTTCATGTCTGGCTCACGCGCCTTCGCTGCGCAGAAAGTCAATCAGCTGCTTCATGGTCGAACACTTCATGGCCATGGCGCCGCGGCCCCGGCTGGTGGCGCGCACACACCCGCGCGAGCCTTCGCTGCAGCGCTTGCGCAGTGCGTCTTCATCTTCCGTGCACCACACTTCCAGGCGGAACAGGTGGCTGCCGTCCGGGCGCTCTTCACCCGCAAGGTCGGCCCCACCGCTCTGCTGGGACGCGGCGATCATCTGCTCACTGCTGGTCTGCATGGCGCTCATGCCGGTCACGGGCTGGTCCAGCGGGCCGACGGTCGAACAGGCCGACAAAGCGAAGGCGGCGATGAGAAGGCTCAGCTTTTTCATGTCATCCTCCTGTTGAGGTCTGTTTGGGTCCGGGATCTTCCCACCGTCCGAGCCCGGACGGTGGGACGTGTGTTTTGGTCAGGCGCGCCGCTTAGCGCGGGGTGTTGAAGTTCGACACCGAGAGCGAGTTGCCAATGGCGGACGCCGCTGCATCGACGCGGTTGTTCACGTCCTTGATGGTCAAGGACAGGGACGCATCCACGCGGCCGGTGGTGCGCTGGAGCGCGTTGACATCCGTCAGGCGCAGGCTGTCGAGCGAGGACACGCTGATATTGTTGGCGAGCGCCGTGGACGACAGGTCCAGACGGCCGTTGATGTCCTCGAACGTGCCCTCAAGACGCGCGGTCGGATCCGCATCCGCATCCTGAGCGCCGTCAAAGTCCAACTCGCTGCCGCCTTCGGTAGAGATCGATGCGGTGTTGCCGATGGCGGCCGCGGCACCTTCTACATTGCCTTCGACTTTCTTGATGGTCGTGGACAAGGTGGCGGATACGCGCCCTTGGGCCTTCTGAACGCTGTCGGTATCGACTTCACCGGCGGCTTCCACATTCAGCGAGTTCGCCAGGCCCGTGGCCGCAACGCTGGCCGCGCCGGAGATATCGGCCACATAGCCGTTGATACGTGCGGTGATCGGCGCCAGGTTCAGCTGCTCGGCATCCACATCGGTCAGCGGATCGGCAAAAGCACTCGGGCTGATCAGCGCGGCAACGGCAGTGGCGATCAGGAAAGAAGTCCGTTTCATGTCGTGTCTCCTCGAAGAGTGTCACCATTTCCAAACTCGACCAGCTCTTTCCGTGCTCGGATGCGCCGGTTTCGATGCCCCTTCCGTGGCAAGCGCCATGCCGCATAGATTTTCCGCTGTTTGTTTGATTTGCGTACAGATATTAAGGTTAATGAGCCCAGATCTTGGGCAGCCCTTAAAATCGCTTAACCATAATCCTGTGCCGGGAGACACTTTCCAGGCAGATCATCCGTGGTCCGGGATTTGCTCCTCTTTCATGGCTCATAAGGAGGACGCGATGCCAAACCAGATGAAACTCTTTATATGTGCCGTGCTGGTGAGCCTGGCGGCCACGCCGGGGCAGGCAGGCGAGATGATCTGGTCAGGTCGGGAAGGCAAAGCACCGCGCGACGCAGCAAGCTTTCAGAAACCTTTTGGTCAGTCCACGGCTAACCGGGATGTGCCCATCTCCATCGAACGCCGGGATGAAAACGGCAATCTGGTGATGGTCAACGGCGAGCGGTCTTTGACCGGGTCTTACTCGCGCATCCAGGGTGGACTGTTCACGGGCGGGGTCGGCTATTCCGCTAATGCAATCGGGAACAATCTGAGTGTCACCGCCGTCGGCTCGAACAACATCATCATCATCCAGAGCGAGCAGGTGAACCGGGGCGAACAAGATGTGGAGCTTGAGGTCAATGAACGCTAAGGCACGCACATTGGGACTGGTCGCGGCGCTCGTGTTGGCGCTTGGCGGTTGCGCGAGCATGGCGGCGGATGAAACCGGACGTTATGCAAGCCCCATCGGTACCGCGCCGGTCATCAGTAATGAGACGCCCTATTCGCAACCGTTGAGTTGTCTCGGCCGGCATGCCCGCACGCATCTCAGCCAGCGTCCGCGGGTGGCCGTGGGCAATATCGTGGATTTCACGGGGCGCGAGGAGTTCGAGACCGGCCGGCCGGTGACGCAAGGGGCGGCTCTGATGGCCATGTCGGCCCTGTCCAAGTCGGGCGCGGCGCTGGTGGAACGGTTCGACACCGCCATTGGTGAGCTGGAGCTGCAGTTTGCCAACAACAAGTTGATTGGTGGCCATCCCGATGAGAGTGGCGAGACCGCTCATCGCCGTATCCTGACCGGGAGCATTCCGGGTAGTGACTATTATCTGGTCGGTGGGATTACCGAGCTGAACTACAACATCCGTTCTTACGGCTTTGACGGTCTGGCGGGTGAGCAGAAGGTCAGCGGCGCCAAAGTCAATCTGGGCGGGCGCATGTTCGTGATGAATGTGGGGCTCGACTTGCGCCTGGTGCGCACCACCACATTGGAAGTGGTGGACGTGATCTCTTATCAAAAGCAGATCCAGGGACGGGAGATCAGTGCCGGGATCTTCGATGTGCTGGGGACGAACATTCTGGATGCGGGTCTCGGCGAGCGCTCCCTGGAGCCGGTGCAGCTGGCGGTGCGCGCGGTCGTGGAGCGGGCCGTGCTGGAAATGATGGCGCGCCTTTACGCGGTGGGGCCGGGGGTGTGTCAGGCGCAAGGTGATCCGTTGGCTGATCCGCGCGCCGATCCCTATCGCTGGCTGGCGCCGACGGCGGCACCGGTGGAGGTGGCGCAGGCCCCGCCGGCGGCCCAGCCCATCCCTGTGGCCTCGTCAATCTCTGTGGCCTCGGCAAGGCCTGCGGCCACGGCGCCAGTGCGGGAGGCCCCTGCGCGCAGCGAGCCAGTGCGCGAGGCGCCGGCCCCTGAGCGTTCGGCTCCGGTGAGCCTGCGCGAGGCGCAACCGGTCGCGCCCAGCGCACCGACCGCAGCCAGCGGTGATGCGACGCCGGGCATCGTGATTTGGGGGGCGGCGCGCTAAGTGGTCTTGCGCAGGATCTCGCGGATATATTTCGCGGCGGAGCGATAATGGCTAGGGCCGGATGCTTCGGCCCAGTGCCCCAAGGTCCAGGTGTTCATCCAGGGGTAAAGGCCCGTGGTGTAGAGATCTGAGTCCTCACAGTCTGTCAGAAGGCTCAGGAGTGCGGCGTGGCCATGGCGTCGGCGCGTGCGCGCCTCGCTCCACGAAACGCTCGCCGTATCCGCGCGCAGCTTGGCATTATAGGCTTTGAGCTGGTTCCATTTGTACCCCGGCGCCGGTGTTGTCACCGGCTTGCCCGCTTGACCGTCGCGCACCCACCCCAGGAACAGATCGATCCAGTGCGCCCGGTGCACCGCCGTATCTTTGATGGTGACGCCATCTTGGGGATGGGGGAGCAGGGCGTGGTCCGCATCGACCCCGTCCAGCCGTGTTTCCAGCTTCGCAAAATCCTGCGTGGTGAGCGCCAGAAGCTGCGCCTTGTCCGTGGCTGCCATGCGACACCTCCCTTTTCCAGTAAGGTGGGTCTAGCGGATTGGGCGGGCGGTTGCGCTGATCTCGCGCAAGGTGGCCGCCGCCGCCGGGTGCCACAGCCCGCGCCGACCAGCGCGGGCCTCCGCTTGCGTCGCGCTATAGCGCCCGCGCCCGTCGGCACTGACGGGACCAGCCAGCCGGGCCCAGCCCGCGCGCACCTGAGCCTCGGCCAGATCGTGCGGCCCCACATGGCAGCGGGCGCGGGCCGCACCGTCCGGGTCGGTACCAAGCCGGCGGCAGGCGACCCGTCGCCCGGCGATAAGTGCACCAAGTGCCGCTTGTGCCAGCGCCACGCAGGGCGCGGGCGCTCGGGCACCATCCGGACACAGGCTGTCTGGTGCAGGGGCAATCACATGCGCCAGCCGCACCGGCGTTCCGCTGACGGACAGCGTCACCGGCCCTGTTGCGACCGCCACGCCGGAGGGGCCGTTCGCCAGGTTGCTCGCCGCCGCCGGGTCCATGAGCAGGCAAATGAGCGCGATACTCGTCATGATACGGATCATGGGATCAGTTTAGCGGGTCCGGCACTGCACAGGCCAGCAGAACCTGACGATCGGGCTTCACGCGGAGGGCGAGGTCTCTTGCCACGCGCGTAAACGGTCGAGCCGGCGTGCCAAACGCGTGAGGTCGCGCCGGGCACGGCGCACGCAGGCCCAGGTGACGAAGGCATAATGCTCGCGCACCTGCCAGCCCGCCGGCCCGTGACTGGAGATCCGGACGCGCAAGGCCGGACCCTGCGCGCCCAGCCGAGCGGTGAAATAGCGTGAGCCGGTGGCGGCCTCGACCCGGTCATCGATGAGAAAGCCCTGGCCAAGGGCCAGGGCTTCCGCAGCATGGGCAATAGAGGCCGCATCCGCCCGCAAATCGCGGGTGGGCAGCACGCTCACTGCTCCCAGTCCTGATCCAGACGCTTGGAGCTGAGATAGAAGATCACCGCCGCGATGACATAGAACACGGTGCCCGCCAGGATCGCATAGCGTAGGGATTCATCCCCATACTGTTCATTAAGACTGTCGGAGATCAGGCCGATCAACAGATTGCCCAGACCAATGCCGATCAGATTGTTGATGAACAGGAACACGGCCGAAGCGGTGGCGCGCATATTCGGCGGCACCAGATGCTGGAACGCCGACAAGACAGGCCCAAGCCACACCAAGCTGAGGGCCGTGGGCACCAGGAACACGAAGAACGCCACGCTGAGCGATGTGGAGAGCACGCCATAGACGAAGAACGGGATCGTCAAGATAAAGGCATAGCACGGGATCAGGGCATAGACGGCCTTGCGCTCGGCGCCCAGACGGTCGGCCAGCGAGCCGCCGACCCAGATGCCCAGCACCCCGCCAATGAGCAGAAGTGTGCCGTAGAAATAGGACGCGAACAGGGTGATCTGTTCATCCGGGCTGAGCCCATCGGGAACGAAAAAGCCGGGCAGCCAGGTGAAGAACTCCGGCAGGTCCGCCCCGAAACTGCGCACGAAGAAGGAGGGGAGCCAGAAAATCAGGCCATAGCCCATCATGGAAGAACTGGCGGCGGCGATGGATAGGCCCCAGAAACTGGGTTTACCCGCGAGTTTTGAAACCACATCGCCCAGCGAGGCCGGCTTGGTATCCAGCGCCGGCGGGTCATAGCGCCCGCGCACCGGTTCACGCACAGTGAGCCGGAAGATTGGGGCGATCGCGACCCCCATCAGACCGACAATGATGAAGGCAGCCCGCCAGCCCATCAAACTGGTCAGCACCCCGCCCAAAATGATGCCGAGCGCACTGCCAATGGGCACGCCAAAGGAATACACACTCAGCGCCCGCGCCCGCTGATGCGGCGGGAAGTAATCCGCCACCAGCGAATAGGCCGGCGCGACGCCGCCCGCTTCCCCGACACCAACACCGAGTCGAGCCAGGAATAACTGCCAGAAATTCTGCGCCAGTCCGCAGACCGCGGTCATGGCGCTCCACACGGTCAAGGCAATGGTCATGATCCAGGTGCGGCTGCGGCTGTCGGCCAGGCGCGCGATGGGAATGCCGAGGACGGTATAAAACAGCGCAAACGCAAGGCCGCCCATGAGGCTGAGTTGGGTATCCGACAGCTCAAGTTCCGCTTTGATCGGCACCGCCAGGATACCGACGATCTGCCGGTCGATGAAATTGAACGTGTACACCACCACCAGAATGAACAGCACATAGACCTTGTAGCCGCCCTACGGTTCATCCGCATGGGGATGAGGGTTTAGGGGAGCGGCGCCGCCGATCCTCGAAGACTGGTCACTCACGCGCGCATCCTCCCACTCGATCTTGATCGTCTATCATTATGACCTGCCTGTCGCCGTCACGCAAAGCACGGCGTGGCCATGAAAAAACCGGCGGGATCGCTCCCGCCGGTTGCGTTTTGTCCGGTTCCGGTCGGCTTAGAAGCGGATTTCGACCGTGCCGGTGACCGTGCGCGGATTGCCGAGGAAGGCGGTGACAGAGCCTTCCAGGCCCAGCGTCGGGAAGAAGTAGCCCGCCACCTGATAGCGTTCGTCGGTCAGGTTCTTGCCGTAGACGCCTGCGGTCAGCCAGCCGTCGTCGTTGCGCCACACCAGGCTCATATCCCACAGCGTAAAGCCTTCCTGGTCCAGGAACTCGTTCGGAGTTTCGAACTGGCTGTGGGAGCTGCGGTAGGAGACCGTGTTGATGTAAGTAAGGCCGCCAGCTTCGGAGAAGACAGCAAAGGGAACATTATAGGTCAGCGTGCCGCTGGCGGTCCATTCGGGTGTGTTTTGGAACACCCGCTCATCGGCCACGTCATTGCCGAACGCGTCGACGAACTCGTTGTACTCTGCGTTGATGTAGCCCAATGTCCAGGCCAGATCGAGCGCATCGCCGCCGCGCACGACATCCTCCGTGAGCGCCGCAGTGCCTTCGAATTCCACGCCCCAGATGTCAGCGCTGGCGGCGTTAGAGGTGATGCCGATGAAGGATTCGTCGACACCGTCGCCGTCATTATCGATCCCGACCGAACCGGGGATCTGCACATCACTGTAATCAGAATAGAAGACGGCAAGGCTGGAATTCACCCGCCCATTGAACAGAGACGACTTCACACCGATTTCATAAGTTTCGACCGTTTCCGGATCGAATTGCAGGAAGTTGAAGATGTCTTTGTCATCGATGTCGCCGTCACCATCCAGGTCCGGTGCAGCTGTGGTTTGACCGCGCGGGTCAAAGCTGCCGCCTTTGAAGCCTTCCGAGTAGCTCACATAGAAATTGTAAGCGTCGGTCGGGCGCCACGAGATGGAGGCGCGTGGCGTGAAGTCGGTGAAAGTCTCCGAGCCATTGAAATCCGAGGTGGTGTCAATCGCCACCGCGTCACCGCCAAAGAAGCTCGACGTACCACCGATCAGCGACTGGCGCAGGACCCGCGAGGTCCGCTCGTCGCTGGTGTAGCGACCACCCAGAGAGACACTGACCGTGGGCAGGATGTCATAAGTGAAGTCGGCGAAGACGGACCAAGTCTTAGTATCGACGTCGCCCAAGGTGAAGGAGTTAAAGCCCGGCAGGCCAAGCAGGTCGCCGGTCGTCCCCAGGATCACGTCGAAGGCGGTGAAAGCATTGGCATCGAGATAGTAGAAGCCAACCACGCCCGCCAGGCGCTCGCCCTCGTAAAGAACCTGAAACTCCTCGGAGAACTGATCGTTTTCGTTAACAGCCGGCACGTCCAGGTCGACTGTCGGCAGGCTGTCGAAGTCGATCGGGCTGAAGCTTTCGTCTTCACGATAGGCGAGAATGTTCTTGATGGTGATGGTGTCGGTCACGGCCCATTCCGCAAGGAAAGACACACCTTTGGCGGTGACGTCCTGGGTCGGGTTATTGAGACCGGCGCGGGTGTCAAACTCATTGTCCAGGATCGGCGCGCCAGTCAGGTTGCTGACCGTCAGGCGGTGGCCTTGGCGCGGATCGGAGTCATCCTGGAGGATATCACCAGCGACGCGAAAGAAAATGTCGGAGGTCGGCTCCCATTCGATGCTGGCGCGCCCGGCGGTCACGTCTTTGTTGTAGTTTTCAACATCGTCAAGAAACAAGTTGTCGCCGAAGCCGTTGCGTGTCAGGCGCGCCACTGCGCCGCCTACGCGCAGGGTGTCGGTGATGGGCAGCGAGCCGGAGATGATGGCGTCGAACTGGCCATAGGTGCCGCCGGACAGGCGCACCGTCAGTTCCGGCTCATCGCTCAGGCGCTTGGTGACATATTTAATGGCGCCGCCGATGGTGTTGCGGCCATAGAGCGTGCCTTGCGGGCCGCGCAGCACTTCGATCCGCTCTACGTCGTAAACGTCCAGAACCGCGGCCTGCGGGCGGTTGAGATAAACATCATCCACATAGACGCCCACGCCGGCTTCAAAGCCCGGCACCGGATCCTGCTGGCCCACGCCGCGGATAAAGGCCGACAGCGTGGTGTTGGTGCCGCGGGTGACTTCCAGCGTTACGTTCGGGGTCGTCTGCGACAACTCGGTGATGTCGGCGACACCGCGGATGGCCAGGTCCTCGCCCGAATAGGCGGTGATGGCGATGGGCACATCTTGCAGCGATTCTTCGCGACGGCGTGCGGTCACCGTGATCGTTTCATCAGTGCGTGCCGAGGTTTCGTCATCCTGGGCAATGGCCGGAGCGGCGAAGCTGAGCGGCACGGCGGCAACGCTGGCCAGCAGCATGGTGCGATACAGGGTGCGCACGGAGTCGGTCTTCGGTTGCATGATCTCTCCCCAAGCTCTCATAGTATTGGTCAGGATGGCGATGTGGCCTATCCGTCAATCATCCTCGCCTGAAGGTCCGGTTCGGGCCGATTGCGGCGCGGACGTTAACCCGTCACCCTCGATAAGGGACGCAACTTGGCGGGCGGATCAAGACGTGATCTGAATAGGCATTCATGTTTTGCGCAGGTGTGACTTTGATGCCATGGACGAAAGTCTCATGAAGCTGGCGGATCCGGCCGGGACCGGCGAAATCAAGGGGCCCAAGACCGAACGCGGGCGTTTGACGCGGGCTCGGCTGCTGGACGCGGCGGCGGGTGAATTCGGCGAAAAGGGGTTTCAGGGCAGTTCAATTGCCGGAATCACGCAAAGCGCTGGCGTCGCCCTCGGCACGTTTTACGTGCATTTCGAAAGTAAAGAGGCCGTTTTCCGAGCGCTTTTGGCGCAGATGGGGCGAACCACCCGCGCCGTGATCGCCGAACGGGTGAAAGACGCACCGGACCGGTTGGCCGCCGAACGCATGGGGATCGAAGTCTTCATCGACCATGCGCGGGCGAACAAGAACCTCTACCGCATCGTCATGGAAGCGCAATTCGTCGCCCCCGACGCCTATCACGAGTATTACATCGCCTTCTCCGACGCCTATCGAGACAATCTGCGGGCCGCCCACGCCAAGGGCGAGATTGCCACGAGCGATGAAGAGGTGCATGCCTGGGCGTTGATCGGCATGAGCGTGTTTTTGGGTCTGCGCTTTGCCATCTGGGACGACGGGCGCCCGTCGCGGGACATTGCGGTGGCGGTCTCTGATCTCATTTCCAACGGCCTGCGGCCTCGGGCGGGGAAGGCGGAGTGATGGTGGCGGTGTTGTTCGATATCACGGCCAAGCGCGCCGAGAGCATGCCCGGGCGGATCGCGCTTGAAGGCTATGGCGGGCCAGCGCGCAGCTATGAGGTGCTTGACGATCGGGCGGCGCGGGCGGCGGCGCTGTTGCGATTGCATGGGGTGGCGAGCGGCGACCGGGTGGCCATTTTGTGCCGTAACCGGATGGAATTCTTCGAACTGCTGTTTGCGTGCGGCAAGCTGGGCGCGATCCTGGTACCGTTGAATTGGCGGATGCCGGCCGCGGAACTGCGCCCGCTCCTGGCCGATTGCGCGCCGGCGGTCGTTATCTTCGGTCAGGAGGATGAGGGCGCGGCGCGGGACGCGGCGGCACCGGGCGCGCGCCTGCTGGGTCTTGATGATCCAGGACCCGATGGGTTCGAGGCGTGCCTCGCGGCCATGGCACCAGATCCGGGCCGGCCCATCTGGCCCTTGGACGAAACCTGGTATCTGCTTTACACGTCCGGCACCACAGGCCAGCCCAAAGCGGTGATCCAGACCTATGGCATGGCGCTGTTCAACTACATGAATACGCGCCAGGCCGTGGATATTCGCCGCGACGACGTGACGGTGAATTTCCTGCCTTTGTTCCATACTGCCGGGATCAACCTGTTTACCCTGCCGACATTATTCGCAGGCGGACGAGTCATTGTGCTACCGGGTTTTGATCCGGATGCGGTCATGGATCTGTTGGAATCTGGCACGCTCGATACGTTTTTCGGTGTCCCGGCAGTCTATCAGGCGCTCAGCCTGCACCCGCGCTTTCCGCATGCGGAGCTGACGCGGGTGCGTGCCTGGGGGTGTGGTGGTGCACCGCTCAACGACACGTTGGTGGAGCTGTTCGCGGGGCGCGGGGCGTTGGTGTGCAACGGCTATGGCATGACAGAAACCGGTCCCACCTGTCTGTTCATGGATGCGCCCAATGCGGCCCGCAAGATCGGCTCGGTCGGGCGACCGCAGTTTCAATCGGCCGTGCGGGTGGTGCGCCCTGATGGGACGGATACGGATGTAGACGAGGCGGGCGAGATCTGGGTCGCGGGGCCGGCCATTACCCCTGGCTATTGGCATCGCCCGGATGTGACGGCGGCGAGCTTCGCGCCCGGAGGCTGGCTGAAGACCGGTGATCTGGGACGCCGCGACGGGGAGGGCTACTACTACATCGTCGGTCGTATCAAAGAGATGTATATCTCCGGCGGTGAGAACGTCTATCCGGCGGAAGTGGAGAACATCCTGGCCAGCCATCCTGCCGTGCTTGAAGCGGCGGTGATCGGTGTGCCCGACGACCGCTGGGGCGAGGTAGGCCACGCCTTTATCCTGCCGCGCCCGGGCCATGCGCCGCAGGCGGAGGACCTGGAACGCTTTTGCCGGGAACGGCTGGCGGGCTACAAAATACCCCGCGCTTTTAATATAATGACTGCGGATTTTCCGCGTACGGTGTCAGGCAAAGTGCAGAAACATCTGCTGGCCTCGGACACCGTCCCTTACGAGTTGAATGAGGACTGAAGAATGATCGTGAGACCGGAAACGGTAGGCCTTTCGTCGGAACGGCTACACCTGCTCGATACGTTTGTTGAGCGCGAATATATCAGTGCAGGTCGTATGCCTGGCGCGCTCATCTCGGTCATGCGTCGGGGCGATCTGGTGCATCACTCGGCCTTGGGCATGCGCGATGTGGAAGGCGGGCGCCCGGTCGAGCCCGATACAATCTTCCGCATTTATTCGATGACCAAGCCCATTGTCAGTGTCGCCTTTATGATGCTGGTGGAAGAAGGGCTCGTGGCCCTTGATGATCCGGTGCACCGCTTCATTCCGGAATGGCGCGATCTGGGTGTGTTTCAGGCTGGCGTCTTGGGTCAGTTTCAGACCCGTCCACCAGAGCGGCCCATGCTGATCGTCGATCTGCTACGCCACACCTCGGGTCTTACTTATGGCTTTCAGCAGCGCAGTAATGTGGATGCGGCCTATCGCGAGTTGCGGGAGGCTTCGCTGCCCTTCGCCGGTTCGCTAGAGCAGATGATTGCCCATTTGGCGGAACTGCCATTGGAGTTCTCGCCAGGGGCGTCGTGGAATTACTCCGTGTCGACCGATGTCTTGGGGTATCTGGTGGAGCGGCTGTCGGGGCAAACTCTGGACGTATTCCTCAAACAAAGGCTGTTTGATCCACTCGGCATGGTGGATACGGATTTCCACGTCCCTGACGACAAGATCGCCCGCTTTGCCGCCTGCTACGAGGTACAGCCGGGGGTGCGCATGGCGCTCCAAGATCGCCCCGAAACCAGTTCGTTCCGCACACCCCCCACCATGCGTTCCGGGGGCGGTGGGCTCGTCTCCACCGCAGCGGATTATCTGCGCTTTTGCCGCATGATGCTGAACCAGGGCGCGCTCGACGGGCGGCGCTATCTCAGCCGCAAGACCGTGGGGCTGATGACCGCGAACCACCTGCCAGGTCGGCGCACGATGCATGAGATGTCGATTTCGCTCTTTAGCGAGGCAGCCTATGCGGGGGCGGGTTTTGGGCTCGGCGTGGCCGTCACCACCGACCCGGTGCAATGCCTGGTGCCAGTCTCGACGGGCGAGTACTTCTGGGGGGGGCTGGCGAGCACGGCCTTCTGGATTGATCCGCAGGAAGAGCTAATCGTCGTGTTCATGACCCAACTCATGCCATCGACGCTTTATCCCATCCGCCGCCAATTACGCACGCTCGTTTATGCGGCACTGACGGACTAGACGGGTCGCTCAGAGCAGCCACCAGATGTAAATCAGGCGCGAGCGCAGCGCGTCGGCGGTACCGTGGAAGGGCTTGTAGCGGCTGCGGGCCGCCGCCGCCAGCAACGCCGCATCGCCTTTGCTGTCGCCATAGGCGCGGGCCAGGCGGTGATCAGCGCCCGGAAAAGCTTCCCCAAGCCGGCGCATCTTTTCCGGGCCGTAGCAGTTCTCGCCCTCAATGCCGGTCACCGAGCCGGTGCCATCCCAGGCCAGGCGGGTGGCGATGCAGTAGTCCGCGCCGAGCGCTGTGGCGCAGTCGGTCAGGTAGATTTCCGGCGAGGCACTGACAATGCCGGTGACATAGCCCTCGGCGCGATCCTGAGCCATTTGCGCGGCGGCCTCGGGGCGGATCAAGCGGGGCAGGGCCTCGCGGGCAAAGCGCTGGGAGGCGGTTTCGAAATCGGCGCGCGTGGCACCGTCGCAAATACGTTTCAGGGTCTCTGCCTTGGCCGCGCCCCGGTCCATGCGTCCCAGCAAGAAGGCCAGGATCACAGGGATTGAGCGGGCGATGCCTGACCAAAACCCCCAGCGCCCGCGCAAGGCGCGCAGGAACGGCATGAAGGTGTCGCACCGGGTCATCGTGCCGTCGAAATCGAACGCAGATAGCGGCGCCGCGATGGCGGCGCCGGGCGCCGGCATCAGAGCGGTGCCCGGCCCGCCCCCCTCGGCAGACACGGTGGTGGGGTCGGAAGCGTGACGCGGGGTCGTGGGATCGGTCATGGCGGTGAACTGGCTCTGGTCAGGACGGATCGCGGGCCGGTGTCTCGCCCTCGCGCGCCCGGTCGGGCACGGGGGCGAAGGCGAAATGCCGGTTCAAGAAGAAGTTCACCACGAAGATCACCCCGATCGTCAGCGCCTGGGCCAGCATGTAATGCATGAGGCCCACCAGCCAGGAATAGAGCACATAGTTCAGCGTCAGCGTCAGAGCCGACACCGCCAGGAACCGCATCAGTGCCGAGCGGTGCCCGCGCGTGGAGCGGAACGCGAAGTGATATTGCAGCAGATAGTTGGTCGCATGGGCGATGGTGAACGCCACCATGGACGACGCAACTTCCGGCTGGCCCGCCACATCCACGAACAGATAAAGCAGCACCATCAAAAACGCCGTGGCACCGCCGCCCGCCACGGCGGAGCGCAGCAGCGGGCTTTGCAGCGCCAGCCGAAAGGGCGTGTCGAGCGTTACCCGACGACTGTGTAATCCACGAGGAAGTTCAGCCATGGCAGATCGATAAACATGAGCGCGAGCGTCAGGACGCACAACGCCACGATGAACAGGATGAACTTGCGTTCGCGGTAGAGTTTTTCCGGCGTCTGTGCCGTCGATCCCGGCATCAGCGCGATACTGAGATACCATGTGAACAGGATGGCGAGGAACGGGCTGATGAGCAACAGCTCGATCCGATACTTGATCAGAAACACGCCGAAGAAGAAGGCCGAGGTCAGCGCGTAGAACACGCAGGACATCAGCAGCTTCTCGTCCGTGTAGTGCTGGAAGGAGCGCCGATAGAGGCCAGCCTGCTCGGCATTATTGATGTAGCGGTATTCCGACAGGCGCTTCGCAGCCATCAGGAATGCCCCGCCCATCCAGTACGCAAGCAGGATCGAGGAGGGCGGCAATTCGGCCATACCACTGGGCGGGGTCACCACGAACCAACCCACCATGAAACGAATTGGGTTGTTGATGGACTCGCTCACCACGTCCAGGTAGACGCGGTCTTTGCTGCGCAGCGGCGGGACATTGTAGATGACGCCCATCACCAGCAAAAAGGCGAGGGTGTAAAGCACCATCGGCGACACCAGCCACCCAATCGCGAGTCCCACAACACTGAGAATCACATATTGTACATAGACATAGCGCGCTTGCGTGAAGCCCAGCACTGATGGGCGGTGCTTTTTGATGGGGTGAAAACGGTCAAAATCCGCGTCAAGCCATTCATTAATGGTGTAGTTGGCCGAGGCGACGAGGCAGGTGCCGATCAGTGCGAGCACCAAATTAATGCCGGATGCAACCGTGAACTGGTCGTAGAACGCGACGGCTAGTAAGGCGCCGGGCAGGACAAAGATATTTTTGAACCAGTGGTCCGGGCGGGCAATATCGATATAGGCCTTAATGGTCTGCCACATATCCGCCTGCCGCGGCTCCTCTGTTTGGGGCACGTGGCCCGGCTGCGGACGCGTAACTTCGCCTGAAAGTGACATCTGCGACCCCTGTCCTCTCGCATGGCCAAGCCTCTCCGGACTTTGGCAACGCTCACCCATCCACGGCGTTCACCGATATACGGTACAGATCCCTGTGTTAAATCGAAACCATGCGCGCACACGCCGGGAGATCCAAACACAGTGTCCCCTGCACGCTTTATGAGAAGAAGGGCTCGCCGGGTCAACTGTCCCGACCGGATAATCCCTTAATATTCCGCTACTGTGGTGGTGTGATCGTGCCGAAAGGCTTAGAGCGCTGACCGCCAAACCCGTATATTGCACCTATGACGTGCACTCGGTCGTGAGGTGTGGTGACCTAGACCCCATGACCGGAAGATCTGGACGCCAAAAAAGAGGAACCGCCATGACCGCACCGCATCCGTCCAATGATCCGCAAATGACGTTTCTGGTCCGCCGCGACGATCTGGCCCAGTGTCGCACGGTGATGGCACCGCCCCCCCGCGCCGACGCGCTGGCCGACGGGGAGATCCTCTGCCAGGTCGATCAATTCGCCTTTACCGCGAACAATGTCACCTATGCCATTGCCGGTGACACTATTGGCTATTGGACGTTCTTTCCCGCGCCTGCGCCGTACGATCCGGCGGAATGGGGCATCGTGCCTGTCTGGGGCTATGCCACGGTCACGGCCTCGAAGGCCGCTGATGTCGCGCCCGGTGAGCGGCTTTACGGCTATTTCCCCATGGGCACCCATCTGGTGATGCGCCCGGGCGCTGCTGGCCCACGGGCGCTGGTGGACAAGGCGGCGCATCGGGCGAGCCTGCCAGCGGTCTACAACCAGTATCTGCGGATCAGCGAGGATGCGGGCCAGGCGGCGGAAGACGCCCAGATGCTCTATCGGCCGCTCTTCATGACCTCGTTCCTGATTGCCGACTTCCTGGAGGAGGAGACCTATTTCGGCGCGGACAGCGTGCTCATCGTCAGTGCCTCCAGCAAGACCGCCATTGGCATCGCCCAGATCCTGGCGCGTGAGGCCCACCGGCCCCGCATTGTCGGGCTGACATCGCCGGGCAATGTGGATTTCGTGCGCTCGCTCGGCTGCTATGACGACGTGGTGCCCTATGACCGGGTCCCGGCGGACTGCCCGGCCGGCAAGATCATGTATGTGGACATGGCGGGGAACGCCGAGTTGCTAACTGCGCTGCATCATCACTACCGGGATGATCTGACCTATAGCTGTATGGTGGGGGCGACCCACGGTGCGGTGGTGCCCCTACGCGGCGTGCCCGGTGCGCCCCCGGTGTTTTTCTTCGCGCCCGATCGCATCGCAAAGCGCCATAATGATTGGGGGCCGGGCGGTGTTGACGCGCGCTTCGCCCCGGCTTGGGAGTCTTTTGTGGCTGACAGCGCCCAGTGGATTTCCGTGATGCACGCCAACGGTCCGGCCAGCGTTGAACGTCTGTGGCAGGCCATGCGCTCCGGCCATGCGGATCCTGCGCGCGGGCACATTTTATCCCTGTGGCCCAAAGCCGAGTGACCTCAAGCCCAGTGATCTAAAGCACTGTGACCTAAAACCCTGTGACCTTATGCGGCATGAGGGAGGGGGGGGGCCATGAGCCGACCCGACAACCGCGACCAACCGGATGCGCCCAAAGAGGCACCATCCACCGCAAATCGTCCGGATGCGGACCCGGTGCTCGGGGACCGCATTGATAAGGATGCCATTGCCGAAGACACAATCGGCTTTGGTCTGAATGGGGTGCAGACGGTGTGGGATGTGATCGTCCGGCCTCGGCATGTTCTTGACACGCTTGATGCAGGGGGCATGGAAGCCTATCAGTACACCCCCCTTGGGCAGACTGTTCCTCGTCATGAACAGTCTTTCCATGGCCATCGTCGTCCTGTTCGGCGGATTTACCGGCATGCTCACCGTTGGTGGCGATCAGGGTAATGAATTTCTGGAGACGCTCCGGCAGGGCGCCGAGGAACTGAACCGAGATCCAGAGGACTTTATTGAGAGTTTCGAGACCTGGATCAATTTGATCACTGTTCCCGTGATCGCGCTTTGTGTGATTGTGCCTTATGCCGCCATATTGCGGTTCTGGGGTGCACCCACTTGGGT
>CAZVEE010000002.1:0-27555 GCA_964625525.1 uncultured Alphaproteobacteria bacterium
AGCAAGAGCTGATGGAGCTGTACAAACGCGAGAAGATCAATCCGCTGGCGGGCTGCCTGCCCATGATCATCCAGATCCCCGTGTTCTTCTCGCTCTATAAGGTGCTCTTCGTCACCATCGAGATGCGCCATGCGCCGTTTTTCGGCTGGATCCAGGACCTCTCCGCGCCGGATCCCACGACGGTCTTCAACTTGTTCGGGCTGATCCCGTGGGATCCGTCCACCGTGCCCATGATCGGAAGTTTGCTGATGATCGGCGTATGGCCGCTCTTTATGGGCGTGACCATGTGGCTGCAAATGCAGATGAACCCGAAGGCCGGTGACGAAATCCAGCAGGCGGTCTTTGCCTGGATGCCAGTGATCTTCACCATCATGCTGGCCACGTTCTCCGCCGGTCTGGTGATCTACTGGGCCTGGAACAACCTTCTCTCCATTGCCCAGCAATACGTCATCATGCGCCGGATGGGGGTGGAGCCTGAGTGGAAGAACAATCTGGCCTGGCTCATGAGCCCCCTCACCGGCACTGCGTCAGCCAATGAGGCGGAGTTGAAACCCATCGACGGGCCGGAGAGCGACCAGGGCAAGCTGAGTGCGGCCTATGCCGACACGGGTCCTGAGCAGCCGAAAGCCTCGGAAAAGCGAGACGAGGACGCGCCCGCCCGTGGCGAGGCCACTGAGAGAGGCGATGGGACTGCTCAGGATCCTGCACCGGAGCCAGACGCCGCTGAAAAGGACACGGCGCCTGAACCGGGCACCGGGTCTGAACCGGGCACCGGGTCTGAATCGGGCACCGGATCCGACACCGGCTCAGCGCCCGAGCCGGAGGACGCGCCCAAGTCCACGCCAGCAAAGACAAGCAACACTCGCCGCGGCGGGTCTCGCAAAAAGAGTGGCCGCAAAGGTGGCAGATGAGGCCGGTGAGACCGCCCCAGATGGCGGCCCCTATGCGGGGCCGCTGCTGGGCTCGCTGGAAGACGCGCCGGAGGACCTAGAGCCCGGGCGTCTGATGTTCGCGCAGGAAACCCGATTTCTCCTGGGTGTGGCGGCGCTGAAGCAACTGCCGCTCGACGACATTCCCGAAGTGGCCTTCGCGGGCCGGTCTAATGTGGGCAAATCGAGCCTGCTGAACGCCCTCACCGGGCGCCGGGACATCGCCCGCACCTCCAACACGCCCGGCCGCACGCAAGAACTCAATGTCTTCCGCCTCGGCACCGAGACCGGGCGCGGTATGCTGACGCTGGTGGATTTGCCCGGCTATGGCTATGCCCGCGTGTCGAAGGAAAAGGTTGCCCGCTGGACCGCGCTGCTAACGGCCTATCTGCGCGGTCGGCCCCAATTGCGCCGCGCTTTGGTGTTGATCGATGGACGTCACGGCATCAAACCCGTGGACGCAGAGATGATGACCATGCTCGACGAGGCGGCGGTGTCCTATCAGGTGGTTCTGACTAAGGCCGACAAAGTGCGCGGGCCCGAACGAGCCAAAATCTGGGCCCAAGTGGAACGGGATTTGCGGGCCCATGTGGCGGCCCATCCCCGGGTGATCGCCACCTCCAGCGGCACCGGGTTCGGGATCGCCGAATTGCGCGCCGAGTTGGCGCGCCTTGCCAGTTCGCCTGGATCTGCCCAAAGGAGCGCGCCATGAGTGAGCAGCCGCCTGTCCGCCAACCCGGGACCCCCGACGCCCAACGGACCCGCGAGGAATGGCTGCGCACCGGCAACACGCTGAGTGAGGCGCTGCCCTATATCCTTGGCTATGACGGGCAGCCGGTGGTCATCAAATATGGCGGCCACGCCATGGGCGATGCGGAGCTGGCGCGGGGCTTTGCCCGCGATCTCGTGATTTTAAAGCAGATCGGCGTCAACCCCGTGGTGGTGCATGGCGGCGGGCCCCAGATCGGCGCCATGTTGGAGCGCCTCAAGATCCAAAGCTCCTTTATCGAAGGGTTGCGCGTCACCGATGCCCAGACCGTGGACGTGGTGGAGATGGTGCTCGCAGGCTCCATCAACAAACAGATCGTCACCAATATCAATCGCGCCGGCGGGCGTGCCGTGGGCCTGTCGGGCAAGGACGGCAATCTGATTACGGCGGCGAAGCTGCACCGCACCACTCGCGATCCCGGCTCCAATATCGAAAAAGTCCTGGATCTGGGTTTTGTGGGTGAGCCGGAAACCGTGAACCCTTCCGTGATCGAATCGATTATCGCCTCAGACATTATTCCCGTGATTGCGCCCATCGGCCTGGGCCGCGACGGCGAGACTTACAACATCAATGCTGATACGGCGGCAGGTGCGGTGGCCGGGGCCATCGGCGCGCGCCGCCTGTTGCTGCTGACCGATGTGACTGGTGTGCTCGACCGCGACGGACGACTGATCGATCATCTGACGACGGAGGGCGCGCGCGCCCTGATCAGCGAGGGTGTGGCGACGGGTGGGATGATCCCGAAACTCGAAACTGCCATCGGCGCGGTGGAGGGCGGCGCGGAAGGGGCGGTGATTCTGGACGGCCGGGCGCCCCACGCCCTGCTGATTGAACTCTTTACTGCCGACGGTGCCGGCACGCTTGTGACACGGTGAGGGGATACGGAGGGGAGGATGGTCCGGATAGCGCATAAAATGATGCAGACTGGCTGGCGTGTGAGTGCGGTGCTGGTGGCGCTCGTCGTGCTACTTGCCGCCCGCCCGGCACATGCGGGGTTTGAGTTGTGCAATCATGCCAGCCATGTACTGCGGGCCGCGCTGGCGACGCCGGAAGAAGGCGGCTGGCACGTGCGGGGCTGGGAGCAAGTGCGCCCGGGCGAATGCCGGGAAGTCTCCCGTCAGGTGCCCGAGGGCGACAGCTTTTACGTTTATGCCGAGTCGCATATGGCCCATGAAGGGGAAGTGCATCGCTGGGCGGGTAATCGTCTGTTCTGTGTACACCCGGATGATTTCGACATGCACGGGCCTGAGGCCTGCCCGGAAGGCGAGGGGAACACTCGTCCTTTTGTCCGTGTGGCGATCGAGCCCGGCGTGACGGAATGGAGCCACCGTTTCCGCGAACCCAGCTCGCGGATGGCAAGCCTGCGTTCGGCCCGCAACAAAGGCCTGCAACGGTTGTTGAACGAAACCGGTTTCTTCTCTGGCAGTTTCGACGGTTATCTGGGCCGGCGCACCCGCGCCGCCATCAACCGGGCCAAGGCCGATCTGGGTGTCACGGCGGCCGGCTTTGACTCCGATGCGCTCGTTGATGCCTTGATTGCGCGGCGGGTCGCGGACCAAAACACCCGTGGCCTGAAAGTCTGCAACGAGACCCCTTATGAAGTTTGGTCGGCCGTGGCCTATGGGCCTGAGAATGATTGGATGTCGCGCGGTTGGTGGGCGCTTGCGCCGAATGCCTGCGCCCCGGTGATCAAGGATGAGCTGCCGGACCGCTTCCTCTATGTCTATGGCGAAGCGCAGTCTGCGGATGGTTCGCGCATTGTCTGGGGCGGGGATCATCCCTTCTGCATCGCCGACGTGAAATTCGAGATCGACGGGTCAGAACGGTGTGTCGAGCGCGGCTTCCAGCCCAAGGGATTCCAGCGCATCGACACTGGCGAGGAAGCCGTCTGGACCCTGCGGTTTCGCGACGAAGACGCTACGATTTTGCCCCCTGACGGAGGGTGAGCGGCCGAGCCGCAGCCGGGAAGGATAACGATGACCACGCAAGCGGGTACGCCGGACTTCACCCATGTCACCACATGGGTGTTCGATCTGGACAATACTCTGTATGCCGCCGACGGCCAGGTCTTTGACCAGGTGGATGAGCGTATGGGGGGCTTCATCGCCACATATCTCGGTGTCAGCCGGGAAGAGGCGCACCGCCTGCAGAAGCTCTATTATCATGAGTATGGCACCACTCTCAGTGGCTTGATGAGTGTGCACGGCATGGAGCCCAAGGCGTTCCTGGATTATGTGCATGATATCGATGTCTCGATCATCGATGCGGATACGCGCCTTGACGCCGCCATTGGGGCCCTGCCGGGGCGCAAGGTGGTCTATACCAACGGCACTGTGCAGCACGCGGAGAATGTGCTCGGGCGGCTCGCCATTCGTGACCATTTCGAAGCCATTTACGATATCGTTGCCGCCGGGTATGTGCCCAAGCCGAACCGCTCCGCTTATGAACACATTTTTACGGCCGGTGGCATTGACCCGCGCCGGGCGGCCATGTTTGAAGATATTGCTCGCAATCTGGAAGCCGCCAACGCGCTGGGTATGACCACGGTCTGGGTGCGCCCGCCATTGACGGCGCTGCCCGGTGACGCGGATACGGCGGAACCGGACGAACTTGCCCACCATCCCCATATCGATCATGTGACCAGTGATCTCGCGGATTTTCTCACTCGCGTCCTGGTTGCCTCGCCGGAGATATCATCATGAGCCACGACGCCCTCATCGCCACGCTGGATGCAGCATGGGAGGCTCGCGACACCATCAGTGTGGAGACGCAAGGCGAAACCCGCCAAGCGGTGGACGCCGCGCTGGCGCTGCTCGACAGTGGCACCGCCCGGGTGGCCGAACCCGGCCCCGATGGCTGGCGGGTCAATCAGTGGCTGAAGAAAGCGGTCCTGCTGTCCTTTCGGCTCAATCCTATGGAACCCATCCCCGGCGGGCCCGGTCAGGCAAGCCTGTGGTACGACAAGGTGCCGTCCAAATTCGAAGGGTGGGGGCCGGATCAATTCGATGCGGCGGGCTTTCGTGCGGTACCCAACTGCGCCGTGCGGCGTGGATCCTTTTTAGGCAAGGGCGTCGTTGTGATGCCGAGCTTTGTCAATCTGGGCGCATATGTGGGCGAAGGCACCATGATCGACAGCTTTGCGACTGTCGGGTCCTGCGCCCAAATCGGCGCCCATTGTCACATCTCGGCGGGTGTAACCATCGCCGGGGTGCTTGAACCCTTGCAAGCAGATCCAGTGATCATCGAGGACAACTGCTTTGTGGGCGTCAATTCCTGCGTGGCGGAGGGGATGATCGTGGGCGAGGGGGCGGTTATCGCCATGGGCGTCTATCTGGGCCAGTCCACCAAGATCATCGACCGTGCCACCGGTGAGAGCGTGCAAGGCAAAGTGCCGCCATACTCGGTCGTGGTGCCTGGCGTCGGCCCCTCCGCGCCCGGAGCGCCAGCGACTTATTGCGCCGTCATCGTCAAGCGTGTGGACGAGCGCACGCGTGCCAAAACCTCTGTCAACGAATTGTTGCGGAATTGATCACCCGGTATGCTCCAGTTCTCGCAGGATGCTGTCGCGCAAACGCGCGGCGGCCGGCGAGAGTGCGGTCGCCTCGATCAGCGCCATTTCCGTGTCTTCGAGTGGCGGTAGATCCGCCATCTGCGTGTTCAGCACCCGCAGATCCGTGGGCACCATATCCTTAGGCAGCACGGTAATCCCAAGCCCCGCACGCACCGCCACCAGCGTGCCCGCAAGCGAGCCGCAGGTATATGCGATCCGCCAGGCCCGCCCCTTGGCATCGAGGGCTTCCGTCGCCCGCTTGCGATAGACACAAGGGCGCGGAGATACCGCAAGCGGCAACGACTCCTGGCCGTCCACCACCAGCGCTTCACCCGCCACCCACACGAGCGGCTCGCGCCAGACACCAAGCCCGCCCGTGGGCGAGGCCGGCTCCCGCTTCACCAGCGCCAGGTCCAGCCCGCCCGCCTGAAATCGCTCCAACAGATCCAACGTCAATTCGCAGGTGACCTCCAGCGCCACGCGCGGATGACTGCGCGCGAACCGGGCCAGCACGCCCGGCAGGTGACTGGTGGCGAAATCTTCCGGCGCCCCCAGGCGCACCACGCCCGACAAGTCCGGCTCCCGCACCCGGGCCATCAGCTCGTCATTGAGCGCCAGAATGCGCCGCGCATGATCCAGGATCAGTTCACCCTCGCTGGTCACCGCCAGGTGGCGGGGGCTGCGGTCTAAGAGGCGCACGCCCAGGCGCTCCTCCAGCCGCTTGATCTGTAACGATACCGCCGATTGGCCGCGCAGCAGCCGTTCCGCGGCCGGCGAGAAGCCGCCGCAGTCCACCACGGTGACGAAGGCGCGCAGCAAATCCGGGTCGAGGGCAGGGGCGGTCATGAAGCCTCAATCATTGATATTTGCAATCTTAAGTTTGGAGCTTATCAATTTCAATAATCCCTGCGGTCAGGCCACTTGCTGTGAAGGATCATGCAGCAGGAGGACACGACCATGACCAGCCCCACTGGCGATACACCCATCACCGTGGCCTATGGCGACGGGATTGGCCCGGAAATCATGACCGCGAGCCTGGAAGTGCTCAAGGCGGCTGGTGCCCGGCTGTCTATTGAGACCATTTCCATCGGCGAGCAGGTCTATCTGGCCGGCAACACCGCCGGTATCGCTCCAGAAGCCTGGGATAGCCTGCGCCGCACCAAAGTCTTTTACAAAGCGCCCATCACCACGCCCCAAGGCGGCGGCTTCAAAAGCCTGAATGTGACCGTGCGCAAATCGCTGGGCCTGTTCGCCAATATCCGTCCGTGTGCCGCCTACGCACCGTTCGTGCGCACCAAGCACCCGGGGATGAATGTGGTCATCGTGCGCGAGAACGAAGAAGACCTCTATGCCGGGATTGAGCATCGTCAGACCGATGAGGTCTATCAGTGCCTGAAGCTCATTTCCCGTCCGGGAACGGAGCGTATTGTTCGGTATGCCTTCGATTATGCCCGCGCCCATGGCCGTAAGAAGGTCACATGCTTCACCAAAGACAACATCATGAAGCTCACGGACGGCCTCTTCCACAAGGTCTTCGATGAGGTGGCTCAGGAGTATCCGGAAATCGAGAATGAGCACTGGATCATCGATATTGGTGCCGCCAAGCTGGCCGATACGCCGGACGCTTTCGACGTCATCGTGTTGCCCAATCTCTATGGCGATGTGCTCAGCGATGTGGCCGCTCAGATCGCCGGCTCGGTGGGTCTGGCGCCCTCGGCCAATATCGGTGACGGCCTGTCCATGTTCGAGGCCATCCACGGCTCTGCCCCGCGCCGCGCCGGCCAGGACGTGGCGAACCCGTCGGGCCTGATGCTTGCCGGTGTCATGATGATGGTGCATCTGGGCCAGCCGGACGTGGCTGCACGGGTCCATAATGCCTGGCTGCGCACGATCGAGGAAGGTGTGCACACGTATGATATCTTCAAGGATGGGGTGTCTCGCCAGAAGGTGGGCACCAAGGACTTTGCCCGCGCCGTGATCGATCGCCTTGATCAAACGCCAGACACTCTGCCGGCGGTCGTTTACGAGGCCCAGGCCCAACCGCTCACCACCACGGCGCCGGCCCGTCGCCAGCCGCAGGCCAAGGAGCTCGTGGGCATTGATGTTTTCGTGAACTCTACTGCGCCGGTGGAAACTTTGGCCGAGCAAGTCCGCAAGGCGGAAAGTCCGTTGGTGGAACTGGCCATGATCACCAATCGCGGCACGAAAGTGTGGCCCGGCGGTCTGCCGGAAACCTTCTGTACGGATCATTGGCGGTGCCGCTTCCTGGCCCGTGCCGACAAGCAGTTCAACAAGCCCATGATTGTGGACATCCTGCGGGCCTTGATCCAGGAGGGCGTGGACTTCGTGAAGACCGAGCAGCTCTTCACGTTTGACGGCGAGCCCGGCTTCTCCCTCGGTCAGGGTCAGTAAGGCTGTCTCTCAGCCGGATGGCGCGTCCGCCACACCGAAATAGATCCATTCGGTCAGCGGCGCGCCATCCGGATACGGAAAGATAATGTAACCGTCTTCCGGCGCATAAAGATCCTCACCCCTTGCAAATGTCCCGATCAGGGCACCCGCCTTCACCGGCTCCAGATGCCGCCATGGCTTGGCAAAGGTGTCGCCAGCCGCTTCGCGAATATGGGCTTGCGCCAGGCGGATCACTGTGGGCGTCACCGGCCTGACGGGGGCCACCGGCTCGACCAGCCGCAAATGCTGAAGCGCATTGTGGATCGCCCGCTCGCCCACATCCGGACCCTTCGGGTCCTCATGCTGCCCGCATTCGAGCGTCACCGCATAGCCACCCTGGCGGCGCATATACTCCGTCGTGCCCACACCGAACGTGACACGCCCCGATGCGCTGCCCCCGGATAATTCGGCGATCCGCCGTACCGAACCCTCATAGGCGGGCAGCCAGCCATATAGCATCCGCTCCACGCCAAGGCAGGCGGCGAAGGCGCGTTCTTCCGTGGCCCGGGCGAAAGGTTCCAGATCACCGTCATTGTCCGGCGGTCCCATAAATAGGAACGGGTCACCGTCTTGAAGAAAGGAATGAATATCGAGCAGCACATCGTGCTCGGCCAGGAGCGGACACAAGGCATTGCCCAGATGATCCTCGTAATCCTGAGGCACGGCTTTGAGGCTGAGATCGCGATTAAAATTGCGATCGCCTTCGCGGGTCCCTTGCGCATAGGCCTTGGCGTTCACGATGGGCACAAAAGTCACCCGCCCGCGCGCAAGCCGAAGATCTCCGCGCTCAAACGCCTGGAGCACCCGCTCAATGGCGCGGGGGCCGCAGGTCTCGTTGCCGTGCACGGCACCAGTGACAATGAGCGCCGGTCCAGGACGCCCGGACCGGAAACTGATGGATTTGATAAGGGGGAGGGGGTGGTGTGTCATGCCGCCGCTTATGGACCAGGGGCCCCGGTCTTGGCAATGCACCTTGTGCCATTGCCGGCCGGAGCCCCTGGTGACCGGATCGGGATCACGCGCGCCGGTCAGGCCGCAGCGCGAACGGTCCGTCTCCGGTCAGAACGAGGGCGCTCTGCACGGCAATCCAGAAAGCAGGAAACTCCCAGCCGCCGCCCGGATTGGAAAACACCCAGCCCTTGTCCCCATGGGCAAAGAGGATGGAGCCGATGAGGATCGGGATCAGCGCTGCACTGACAATCCGCGTATGAATGCCGAGAATAAGCGCAAGCCCCCCCAGCACTTCCGCGCCGATCGTGGCATAGCCCAGGAAGCCGGGCAGGCCGAGGGATTCAAAATACGCCGCCGTGCCGGCCGGCGTGAACACCAAGACTTTCAACAGTCCATGGGCGAGGAACAGTACGCCGGTGGACACACGCAGAAGAAGGACGCCATAGGGCGTTAACTGAGAATCGGTCATGGGTCGCTCCTGTCCTGAGGGGGAGCACGTCGCCAGCCCCTGTGATGATGTGACACCCGAGACATAACGGCCCGACAGGTGCGAGATAATCCCTGAACCTTGAACAGGACTGTTTCCTGTGAGTATTTAATTCCATGGACAAGCTGACCGGGATCGAAGTTTTTGTGCGGGTGGTGGAGGCGGGCTCCTTTGCGGGCGCGGCCGGGCAGATGGGTCTGTCGCGGGCCATGGTCTCAAAACATGTGGCCGAGCTTGAAAACCGTCTCGGCGTGCGGCTTTTGCATCGCACCACGCGCCGGCTCAGCTTGACCGAAGCGGGGCAGGGCTATCACACGCGCTGTCAGGAGATCCTGGCTCTGGTGCAGGAGGCCGACGCGGAAGCCGCCAATCTCACGGCGGCGCCGCGCGGCGTATTGCGGATTAACGCGCCCGTGTCCTTCGGTGCGCTTCATATCGCGCCCTGCCTGCCGGACTATCACGCGCTCCACCCGGATGTGCGCCTCGACTTCACGGTAAACGACCGGGCCGTGGATCTGGTGGAGGAGGGGTATGATTTGGCGGTGCGGGTTGGCCGGCTCGCGGATTCAAGCCTTCGGGCGCGTGAGTTGAGCCCGGCGCGCTTGGTGCTTTGCGCCGCGCCGTCTTATCTTGACCGCTATGGCCGTCCAAACTCTGCCGATGCCCTGTCAGACCATGCGTGCATGGCCTATGCCTACGCCGCCGAAGGTCCCGACTGGCGCCTCATCCGCGGCGATGAAACCATCCGTATCCGCCGCAAACCGGTGATGGTGGTGAACAATGGCGACGTGGCCGCGAATGCCGCCGTTGCCGGCCTTGGCATCGCTCTCTTGCCGACATTTATCATCGCCCCGCATCTGCGCTCGGGGGCTTTGGAACAGGTGTTGCCGGACTATAACGTCCCCGACCTGACGATCTCCGCCGTCTACCCGGCTGGGCGCCACCTGCCGGCCAAGGTCCGCACCTTTATCGATTTCCTGGTGCAGAGATTTGGGCCCGAGCCGTATTGGGATGCAGGTCTAGAGCCGTTTGAATGAAAACCTGACCATGGAAACGGCTCTCGGTCGCTGCGAGAAGATCGCCCAGATCCTTGACGCGGCGAAATTCTCCGCATGCGGTTTTAGATTAAGCGTCCTCTGCCCAAACCTTCAGCAACTGATGCGCGATGGCCATGGGCGGTGGGACCCAGAAGGGGCCGCGGCGGCCTGACAGGACACTTTGAATCTCTTCGCGGGTGAACCAGCGGGCCTCGGCGATTTCTTCGCCGTCAATGGTGATCTCTTCGCTATCTGCCGTACACAGACAGCCGATCATCAGCGAAGACGGGTAGGGCCAGGGCTGGTCGAAGCAGAACCGCACATCGCTCACCGCGATGCCGGTTTCTTCATACACTTCGCGCGCGACGGCCATGGCGATGGTTTCGCCCGGCTCTAGAAATCCGGCGAGGGCGGAGAACATGCCGCGCGGGAAATTCGGCCCCCTGCCGAGCAGGCACCGCTCCCCCATGACCGGAAGCATGATCACCACGGGATCGGTGCGGGGGAAATGCTGCGCCTTGCAGTTGGGGCAGTCGCGGCGATAACCGCCATCCACCACCTCGGTGGGTGTGCCGCATTGGGCGCAGAAGCGGTGACGGGCATGCCAGTCCACCAGGCTTTTGGCCTGCGCCAGGATCCCCGCATCTTCCTGGCCCAGGCGCATCGCCGCCTCGCGCAGGTCCTTGAACACGCCAAGCCCGGCGAGTGGGCCGCTCTGGTCCGGATCGCTCGCGGCCGCCAGATCGACAGCGAAATGGGCTGCGCCGTCCCGCAGGCCCAAAAACACTTTTGTCGCGTCCGGTCCGGCCAGGTCGTCGATGAGGCCGGGGCGCAGCCAGCCAATATCAAAAGGCGCGCGCTCGTCCGGGGGCGCCAGCAAAAAGGGCCGCAAGTTCCAAAGCGGCAGGATGCGCGTGGAGGGCGCCGCAAGTTGCTCGGCGATCCAGGCGCTGTTGCCACGCTTTTCGCTCGCCCGGTCCAGCGGATTGTGAGCGAACATGTTGGGATTGCGCGCCTCGGCCATGGCCTGTCCTTCGTCTAGCCCCAATGATTAGCCCTTTTCCCCACGCGGCCGCACTCCTGTCAAGCCACGGCCCTTGCCCCGCGGCCCCTGAAGGCCGATATAGTGCAGTCGGGAGGTTGGCTCGGACGTGTCACTCGCCAACCCGGTCAGATCCGGAAGGAAGCAGCCGTAACGAGACCGGCGCGGGTCGCTGTCCAGCCTCCCACCCCGCCACCTTCAGATGGGCCTTTCGCACACGGCCCCTTGCGACGGCGCCTGTATGACCTCCGCTCCCACCGATACCGTATCCGATGCCGCCGCCGACAGGGCCGCGCCGGACAGCGGTGACGCGGCTTACCATGTGCTGGCGCGCAAATACCGGCCCCAGACCTTCGATGATCTCATTGGCCAGGACGCCATGGTGCGCACCCTGTCCAATGCCTTCGCCAGTGGCCGGGTCGCCCATGGCTTTATTCTCACTGGCGTCCGCGGAGTGGGCAAGACGACCACCGCGCGCATCATCGCCAAGGGCCTGAATTGCATCGGCGTTGATGGCCGGGGCGGGCCCACGGTGAAGCCTTGCGGGGTATGCGAGCCCTGCCAGTCCATCGCCGAATCCCGCAATGTGGACGTGCTGGAGATGGATGCGGCCTCGCGCACCGGCATCGGGGATATTCGCGAGATCATCGATTCGGTGCGCTATCGGCCCGCCTCGTGTCGCTTCAAGGTCTACATCATCGATGAAGTGCACATGCTCTCCAATGCCGCCTTCAACGGCCTGTTGAAGACGCTGGAAGAGCCGCCGCCCCACGTGAAATTCATCTTCGCCACCACCGAAATTCGCAAAGTGCCGGTGACCGTCTTGTCCCGGTGCCAGCGCTTCGACCTGCGCCGCATTCCCCCGGAGGTGATGACCGCCTATTTGGACGGTATCGCCAAGGCCGAGGGCGCGGAGGGGGATGCCGAGGCGCTGGCCCTGATCGCTCGGGCGTCTGAAGGCTCGGCGCGCGATGCGGTGTCGCTGCTCGATCAGGCCATCGCCCATGGCCGGGCCCAGGATGACGGCCGGGTCGCCATCACGGCCGAGGCGGTGCGCGACATGTTGGGCCTCGCGGATCGCGGCCGGGTCATCGATTTATTCGAAATGGTCATGAAAGCCGACATCGCCGGCGGCTTGGCCGAGTTGCGCGACCAGTACGACACAGGCGCCGATCCGCTCATGGTGCTGGGCGATCTTCTGGATGTGGTGCACTGGCTGACCCGCCTGACAGTCGTTCCGGCGGCGGGCGAGGATCCGGCGACGCCGCCGGCCGATCGTGAACGCGGGGCGAGCCTGGCCAAGGAGCTGCCCATCAATGTGCTCACCCGTGCCTGGCAGATCCTGCTGAAAGGCTTGGGGGAGGCGGCGCAGGCGCCCAACCCGTTGGCTGCTGCCGAAATGGTGCTGATTCGCCTGGGTTATGCCGCGACTCTGAAAACGCCCGATGACGTGCTGCGCCTCTTGGAAGGCGCGCCACCGTCTCCGCAGCCGACCGGCCCGGGCGGGGCGGCCCCTGGCGGATCCGGGGGGGGGGCGGTCTCGGCTCAGGCCGGGGCGGGCGTTGCGCCGGCCATGCCCCACGGCGCGCCGACGGCTTTGGCCGCGCGGGTGGTGGAAGGAGGCCTTGCCAGCCAGCCCCAAATCACGCCCCAAAGCACGCCTGAGATCACGCCCCAGGCGCTGCCGGATCCAGAGCGGGTGATCGAGGCGCGCGTGCGCGACACGGTCATCCCGCTGCGTCAGTTCGAGGATCTGGTGACCGCGGCCCAGGAGGCGCGCCAGGTGCGCTTCGAGATGGCCCTGCGCGCCGGCGTGCACCCGGTGCGCTTCAGCGCCGGGCGCATGGATTTTCGTCCTTCCGACGAGGCGCCGGCGGATTTGGTGCAGCAGATCCAGGCCCATTTGAAAGATTGGACCGGCGAGCGCTGGATCGTCTCCGTGGTTAATGATCCAGGCGCGCCCACCATGCGCGAGCGCGAAAATGCCGCCCGCGTGGAGGAGCGCAAGGCGCTGCTGGCCCATCCGCTGGTGGCCGCGGCCCTGGCTGCGTTTCCCGGCGGCGAACTGGGCCGGGTACGCACCCTGGCCGATGAGGCGGCCGAAGCCGAGGCCGATGTCCCGCCCGACCTGGGTGCCGACGATGACGACGACGATGAGTTCTGAGCTTCCCCGATTGCACGCACCAAGAAGGACCCTGCCATGAAAAATCTCGGCAATATGATGAAGCAGGCCCAGGAACTCCAGGCCAAGATGCAGGACATGCAGGCGGAGATGGAGACCCTGGAAATGGAGGGCTCTAGCGGCGCCGGCCTTGTTGCGGTGACATTGTCGGGCAAGGGCGCCTTGAAGAAGGTCACGATCGACCCCAGCCTGATGAAGCCCGACGACACGGAAATGCTTGAGGACCTGCTGGTCGCCGCTCACAACGATGCCAAAAGCCGCCTGGAGCAGCGCCAGGCCGAGGCGATGAGCGAGATCACCGGTGGTCTGCCGCTACCCCCTGGCTTCAAGCTGCCATTCTGAGCGGTTAAGGCGAGCAGTCGCGCATGATCGGACCGGAAATCGAGCGTCTGATGACGTTGCTGGCGAAGCTACCGGGCTTGGGGCCGCGCTCGGCCCGGCGCGCCGCGCTGCATCTGATCACTCATCGCGACACGGCGCTGGGTCCGCTGGCCCAGGCGCTGGCGGACACGGGCCGGGTGCTCAAAACGTGTCGTGAATGCGGCGCCATCGACAGCACGGACCCCTGTCGTGTGTGCAGCGATCCGGAACGGGATACTGGCCTTCTCTGCGTGGTCGAGCAGGTCTCCGACCTGTGGGCGCTGGAACGGGCCAAGGCTTTTCGCGGCCGGTATCACGTGCTCGGCGGGACCTTGTCAGCGCTTGACGGTGTTGGCCCCGAGGATCTGGCAATCCCCAGACTGCTGGAGCGGGTGCGCGCTGGCGGTCTCTGCGAAATCGTGCTGGCCCTTGATGCCACGGTAGACGGCCAGACCACCGCCCACTACCTAACCGAGCGTTTGGCGCCTTTCTCGGTGCGCATCACCCGGCTGGCCCATGGCGTGCCGGTGGGCGGGGAACTCGATTATCTCGATGAAGGGACGTTGAGTGCCGCCTTTAAGGCCCGGCGCAGCATGGATTAAGCCGGCCTGTCTCCCTCACGGTTCTGTCCAGTCACACCACGCCCAACAAAAAGGGGAGCCCGCAGGCTCCCCTTTCCGTAACGCTATGCCGAGGGTCTTAGACCAGCGGCCAGATGGTGGGCCGATCATCGAAATCGATGTCGAAATCCGGCTCATCATCGGGGATCGCGGAGTCGCCCGCAGCCCGCTTTTCCGCTTCCGGCTTCTTGGCGGCGAGATCGCCCGCCGGCTTGGCCGGACCCGGGTTCTTCACATAGGGCTTGGGCTCCAGCGGGTTGGTCGCGGTCGGACGCGGGGCCGCTGGAGTCTCGGCTCTCTTTTCCGGACCCTTGGGCGCGAGGCTCATGGCCGGGAAGTAAATGGCGTGACCGGAGCCCAGGAACGGCTGCTTGCTGGCGTCGTCCTTTTTCGCCGCTGCTTTGGGCAGCTCGATCTTGGAGTCGGTCGGCAGCTTTTTCGCCGGCGTCGGCATTCTCGGAGACGCCGGGGTCACGAACGGGTTCAGACCAGCCGGATACAGCTTGGACGCCGGCGGGGTCGTCGCGCTGGCGGCCGGGGTCACCGGCTTCGGCGCGGCGGCTTTGGCCAGCGTGCTCGGCTGAGTGGCCGGATGGGTCGGCTCGATCTTTTTGATCGGGGCCGCCGGGGCCGGGCTGGCCGGCTTGCTGGTCGGGTCCATGGCCAGCGGTGCGAGCGGCACGCCGAACTCCGCCAGATCTTCGGCGATGTCGGCGAAGCTCATGGCGGCGGCCGTTGGCACCACCGGGGTGGGCTTGCTGGCCGGTGCCACCGGGGCTTTCGGAGCCGTCGTGGTGGTCGGGTGATGCGGCGGAACGGCCGGCTTGGTGGCCGTTTCCTTGCCCGTCGGCACCGCGTCACGCTTCACCGGATCGGGCAGGAAGGCGTTCGGCACGCGCGCGGCGGTCGCCGCCGGGTTCATGACGCCTTGAGCCTTGGACAGCGGCTTGGCACCCGGGGTTGGGGCGGCCGTGTCTTTTTTACCGGTCATGGCCGACAGCCACAGATTGGCCCAGACAGAGGCCGGATCGCGGCTCTCGGTGCTGGTGGTTTTCGCCGGAGCCGCAGCGGGCGCCGCCGGAGCCGGCGTGCTCACCGGTGCCGGCGCGAACGCGCGCGGCGTGGTGACCGGAGCGGCAGGCTTGACCGGAGCGGCGGCAGCCGCCGGCGTGGCTTGCGCTTCGATCTGGCGGGGCGCCGGCTGCTGAGCCACGTAGCTCTGCGTATCGGCAGAGCCGATTTGCACTTCTTCGATGCGCTCGGCGCGACGGGCAATCTTGTCCGCGGCGATGAGCACTTCGCGCACGTCCTTCTCCGCCTGACCGAAATGGGCCTGGAGGTTCAGCACGCGCTTCTGAAGACGGCTGACATCGTCGAGCATCAGGCCGGTCTCTTTGTGGATGATCTGCGCTTGTTCGCGCAGGCGAGCGTCCTTCAGCACCGCACGCACGGTGTTGAGGGTGGCCATCAGGGTCGTCGGGGAGACGATCCAGACCCGGGCGCGGAAGCTTTTCTCCACCACATCCGGGAAGTTGGCGTGCAGCTCGGCATAGACCGCCTCGGAGGGCAGGAACATCAGGGCCGATTCCGCAGTATCGCCAGCGACGATGAAGCGCTCGGCAATGTCCACCACATGCTTCAGCACCGCATTGCGGAAGCCACGCTCGGCCTGAGCCTTGTCCGCGTCGGACTGGGCATCACGCAGGGCGTAATAGGATTCCAGCGGGAAGCGGGCATCGATCACCATCGGGCCCGGAGGGTTCGGGAGTTCGATCAGGCAGTCGGCGGTGCGACCGTTCGCCAGGACCTTTTGGAAGCTATAGGCCGATGGCGGCAGGCTGGTCGTGACCAGGTCCCGCATCTGCATTTCGCCGAACAAGCCACGCGCCTGACCGCCGCCGAGCACGCCTTTCAGCGAAATCACATCGTCGGACAGTTGCGAAATATTGCGCTGCGCCTCGTCGATCATGGACAGACGCGTGTGGAGCTGGTGCAGCGTCTGCGACGTGCGGTCCGTCTGCTCCGTCATGCTGCGGCCCATATAGAGCTTGACCGCATCAAGCCGCTCCTCGAGCGACTTCATCATACCGGCCTGAGACCGGGTCTGGGCTTCGGCGAGCTGGCTGAGGCGACCGGCGAGTTCGGACTGCGCCGTCATCATGTTCGCAACGCTTTGCTCGATGTTGTCCGCCCGCATCTCGCTGATGCGCTGCGTTTCAACTTGTTGATCCGTGGCCTGTCCCCTCAGCCGGAGAAAGACAATGCCCGCGCCGATCGTGCCCGCCAACACGATGGCCGCAGCCAACACCCAAACTCCCATCGGGCTCATCCTTTCTTCTGCAACGTCAATTCATATGTGATGAAGCGCGTCTGCCGTAGGATGGCACAACCCAACCCCTGACATTCCCACGCCGGTACTCTCGAGCCGGTACTCCTAAGCCGATCCCTCGGCCGATCCTCCCGCCAACCTTGACCATTGTGCGCCGATTGCCTATGTCGCCGCCATGGACACGCGAGCGATTATCCACGTCCCGGACCCTCGCCTCAAGCAGGTTTGCCACCCTGTGGACAAACTTGATGGGGAAATTCGCGATCTGGTGCGTGAAATGACGGACAGTATGTATACCGCCAAGGGGATTGGTCTTGCGGCCATCCAGATTGGCGTGTCCAAACGCGTCGTTGTTATGGACCTTGCCAAGGATGGCGAGCCCCCGTTGCCCCGCCATTTCATCAACCCCGAGATCACGTGGTCCTCGCCCGAAACGAAACCCTACGAAGAGGGCTGCCTTTCCATTCCGGAAGTGTACGAGGTCATCGAACGTCCCGCAGTCGTGAGGGCAACATATCTCGACCTCGACGGCAAGAGGCATGAGATACAGGCGGACGGCCTTTTGTCCGTTTGCCTCCAACATGAGATCGACCATTTGAACGGCGTGTTGTTCATCGACTACCTGTCGAAGCTCAAACGCAACATGGCCGTGCGGAAAGTGCAGAAGGCCGATCGTCAGCGCGCGTAGTACTGCCGCGCGCTCTTGCCGTTAGTCCGTTTTCTCTATGCTCGTCAAAGGACCCGCCGATGCGTTTGGCTTTCATGGGAACGCCCGATTTCTCCGTGCCCGTTCTGGCAGAGCTGCTGGGTGCGGGACATGAGGTCGCGGCCGTCTATTGCCAGCCACCGCGCCCAGCCGGACGCGGGCAGCAACCGCGCCCCTCGCCAGTGCAGGCTTTTGCCGAGCAGCATGGCCTGCCGGTGCGCGATCCCGTGTCGTTGAAAGGGCCGCAGGAGCAGGAGGCCTTCGCCGCCCTCGCCCTCGATGCGGCGGTGGTGGTGGCCTATGGCTTGATCTTGCCAAGCCCGATTCTCAAGGCGCCGCGCCATGGCTGCCTTAACCTGCATGCCTCGCTATTGCCCCGCTGGCGCGGGGCCGCACCCATTCAGCGCGCCATCATGGCCGGTGATTCGCAGACCGGCGTGATGGTGATGCAGATGGATGAGGGGCTCGATACAGGCCCTGTGTTGCTGGCCGAACAGGTGCCCATCGGCCCCCGCATGACGGCGGGCCAGCTCCACGACCAACTCAGCGTCGTGGGCGCCTCGCTTATGCCGCGGGCGCTGGCGGCCCTTGCGCGCGGTGCGCTGGAGGCTACGCCTCAGCCGGAGGAGGGCGTGACCTATGCCGCCAAGATCGGCAAGACCGAATGCCGCTTGGACTGGACCCGCACGGCCGAGGATCTCGATCGTCATATTCGCGGTCTCACGCCCGTGCCCGGTGCCTGGTTCGAGGCGCCTTGCGCCAGCGGCGAACAGGTGCGCTTGAAAATCCTCTCCGCCCGCCCCGTGGCTGGCTCCGGCGCCCCCGGCAGCCGTCTGGGGGAAGATCTCACCATTGCCTGCGGCGAAGGCGCGCTGAAGATTGAGAGCGTGCAGAAAGCGGGCAAAAGCCCCTGCGACGCCGAGGCTTTCCTGCGTGGTTTCTCCTTCGCCCCGGGCGTGGCCATGGGCTAGGGCGTGAGCGTGCGGTTCAAACTGACCATCGAATATGACGGCGGCCCCTTTGTGGGCTGGCAGCGCCAGGACAATGGGCCGTCGGTTCAAGCGGCGCTGGAAACGGCGGTGACGCGCTTTTGCGGTGAAACAGCCACGGTCCAGGGGGCCGGGCGGACGGATGCCGGCGTGCATGCGCTGGGGCAGGTCGCGCATGTGGATCTGGCCCGCGACACAACGTCCGGGACGGTGCGCGATGCCCTGAACGCGCATATGCGGCCCTTGCCCGTGGCGGTGCTGCGTGCCGAGGCGGTGGCGCCAGACTTCCATGCCCGCTTTTCGGCCACCAAGCGCCATTACCTCTATCGGCTGCTCAATCGCCGGGCGCCTCCGGCCCTGGCCCAAGGTGCGGTCTGGCCCGTGGGTGTGGATCTGGACGCCGACGCCATGCACAGCGCGGCGCAAGTGCTGGTAGGCCGGCATGATTTTACCACCTTCCGTGCCGTCCAGTGCCAGGCCGACAGCCCCGTGCGCACCCTGGACGCGATCACCGTGGCGCGGGTCGGCGAGGAGCTTCACGTCAGCTGTTCGGCGCGGTCCTTTCTGCACAATCAGGTGCGCTCGCTGGTGGGGTCGCTCAAGCTTGTGGGGGTGGGGAAATGGTCGGCGCGAGACCTGGCGGCGGCGTTGGAGGCGCGCGACCGGCGGGCCTGCGGACCGGTGGCCCCGCCGCAAGGACTTTACTTAACGCGTGTAGACTATGGTGATGAGGCTTCCACTCTGTCGGCTTAGCCGAAAGCGTGGCGTTGCAATGGTTTGGAAATCACGCCAGTGTCCGCCATGGAACATTTGAGGTAGACGGGGCGTCGAGCATTTCCTCAGCCGGGGACAGACATCCGTGATGTGGTTGGATTGGGCGCGATTCGTGGGGAGCGCCTTGGCGTTTCTCTTCACTTTAGGCAGCACGCTGCGCGGCGCCGGTTTGATCCTGGCCGCGTTTCTGGGTGTGTGGGCCGCTTTTGCTTTTTACACCGGGGATATCCCGCGCGGCATTGCGGTGCTGGCGGCTTGCGGGCTGGTGGTGGTCACGCTGCAAGCAGGCAATCGCGGTGATTGGCTTCGTTTCGTACCCCATGTGGCCCTGGTGCTGATGGCCGCTTCGGTGGGCTATGGCGTGCATCTGTATGCCTCAGGCCAAGGTGTGTTGATCGCCGAGACACCCCGCACGCCCCCCGCCGCGCCGGAAACGGTCGAGGCGGACCACCCCTTGCGCACGGCCGTGCTCCCGGAAGAAACCACCGCGCCCGCTTCTACGCCGGAGCTTGCGCCATCGCCTGCACCCATCTCAGCCACGCAAGGGCCTGCCACACCCGAGCCTGCCGCCCCCGAAGCCGCGGCACAGGAGCGGCCCTCGGCGGAAGAGCGGGCCGAAGCCGCGCAGGCCCTTTGGGCCAAAGTGGATGAGGGCCGGGGCAGCGCCGAGACCGAACCAGAGCGCACGGCACTGATTGAGCTGCTCCGGGATGGGCAGTCATTGGCGCGCCGGGATCTATCCTTTCTGACCTTGTCGCGCATGCGCCTTTTGGGCGAGCCGTTGAGCGACGGGGGACCACGGACCGGTCTCGATCTGGAGGGCGTGCAGCTTTACGGCGCCCGGCTCGAATGCTCCGACCTGGAAGGCGCGCGACTGTCCAGCGCTGTTTTCGCCTTCCCGCAAGGATTGCGCGACGCGCTGGACGAGTCCGACCGGTACACCGACGCTCGCTTTGCCAATTTCCGCAGTGCCGATTTGACCGGCGTGGAAGCTGAAGACACGGATTTCCGCTTCGCCAATTTCGAAAATGTGCGGTTCGGGGCGGCCGATCTCGCAAGGGCGGTGCTGGACTACGCCAATTTGGCCGGTGCTGATCTTTCCGCCGCGCAAGGGTTGACGCGGGCCCAGTTGCGCCATGCCTGTGTGTCCTCCCAGACGCAATTGCCCCAGGCGATCACCGACGCGGACGAGGGCCCCGTGCCCGGATGGTCCGGCCAGTGCGTCTCCTATTGGGGGGAAAGCGATCGGCCCGCGCAACCCACGGATTATCCCTTCGCCCGCTATGAGCGCGCGGACGGAGACGACGCGCCGCAGGACCCCAACCGTCCGGCCTATTTCTGCGGCTGAGGGGGCTCCGCCTTACGCATTCGACACCTCAATCATTCGTGTGCCGACTTCCCCGCGCGCCCTTGATCTGGCATATCACTTGCGGGTGAAGGAGACGGCTGCCCGGCGACGGGTCGGGCAGACCTGTGGCGTTGAGGCTGGGCGCGGGTAAGCGCCAGCCCGCGAGGGTTGTGTCGGAACAGGGGTCGCGATCATGGCTTTGGACTTGAAGGACCTGACGGCCAGTCAGGGCTTCGTGATCAATGGTGTGCAGACGGGGAGTATTTTGGGCGTATCGCCCACCTATCTGGGCGACGTCAATGGCGACGGGTTCGATGATTTCGGCGTTCTGGCCGAACGCGCCGGCAGCAATTGGCAGGGCACGGCTTATATCATCTTCGGCCGCGACGGCGATTTCGGCGCCAGCATTGATCTGAACGATTTAGGCGATGACGCGGCCCAATTCATCGGTCCTTTCGAGCGGGCGCAAGCGAACCGCATCGGCGCCGCCGGCGATCTGAACAATGATGGCTATGACGATGTGGTCATCGGCGTCAGCCGCGATGACACCTATCTGGTCAACGGCTCCATCGAGAAATATGAGGGCGCGGCCTATGTGGTCTTTGGCGGCCCGGATCTGGCCGGGACCGTGGACGTGCTGCCCGCCGCCGATGGCTTCGTATTTGAAGGCAATGAACGCTCCAATATCAACACGCCCTGGAACACGGGCGAGGAGCTGGGCTACTCGGTTGGCGACCGGGGCGATTTCAATGGTGACGGCATTGATGACCTGATCGTCGGGTCCAACGGCGACGACGACACCACGGGTGATGCTTTCGTCATTTATGGCCGTGCTGATGGCGCCTTTGCCGCTGTGCTGAGCCCGGAGGACCTGGACGGTACCAACGGCGTGCGCTTCCGTGGTGTGGATACCAATGATGCCACCGGTGCGGCCACCACGCTCGTGGACCTGAACGGCGACGGTGTGGACGACCTGGTGGTTGGCGCGCGGGCGGCCTCGGTGAATGGGCGCAATGTGTCGGGGGCAGTTTATGTGGTGTTCGGCGGCCAGGATTTTTCCGGCTCGGAACAATTGGCCGAAAGTGGCGGCATCAATGACCATGCGGGCCTGACACTGGTTGGGCCGTGGGGCATGGGCGTCGGCTGGGCTGTGGATCACGCGGGCGACGTGAATGGCGACGGCATTGCCGACGTGATCGTCTCCGGCCCGGGCAGCAATGGCTTTGCCTTTCCCGGTGATCCCGGATGGAACCCGCCGGAAGCTTATGTGATCTTTGGGCGGACGGACGGCTTCCCCGACGTGATCGATCTGGAGACCCTGGACGGCAGCGATGGTTTCACCATCGAAAACATCGGTGTCATCAGCTATCCGCATTCCTTCGTCAGTGGCGTCGGTGATTTCAACGGCGATGGTTTTGACGACCTGGTCATCGGGGCTGATGACACCAATGGCTATAAGGGCCAGGTGACGCTGATCTACGGGCGCGGTGATTACAGCGAGACACCGGTGATCGATGCGGAGTCAGTGGACGGCACAACGGCCGGCCTGCGCCTTACCAACGATTCCACAGTCGGCGAACTGGGCAACGGCGTGAAGGGTGCCGGTGATATCAATAATGATGGGATCGCTGATCTGCTCATCGGCTCCAATTGGTCGGATATCAGCGGCCAGGATGCGGGCCAGATGTGGGGCCTCTATGGCTTTCACATTCTGGTGCCGCCGACCGCCATCACGCTGACCAGCGAGAACGTGGACGCAGGTCCGGTGACGGTGGATGTCACATTGGCGCTGACCCGGGCGGGCCTGAACCCCATTACACTGGCCTATGAGACCGTGGATGGCACCGCGCTCGCCGGCGAGGATTTCGAGGCGGTCGCGGGGACACTGACCTTTGAGCCGGGAGAACTCTCCAAGACGGTCACGCTGACGGTCATGCAAAGCCAGCTTGATGAACTGGCGGAAGGGTTTACGCTGCGCTTCTATGAGGCCCAAGGTGCAGGCTTCGGCGACAGCACCACGGCCGAGGTGGCCATTACCATCCCTGCCAGCGGCATCGTCTCTAACCAAGCACCGCTCGCGGCTGATGACGCCTTCATTCTGGATGAAGACACGGTCCTCACCGGTGATCTGTTGGCGGATAATGGGGCCGGCGTCGATACGGACCCGGATGATGACCTGCTTTCGGTAACGTTGGTGAATGGTGCGCCCTTGGAGCCTGGCGCGCCCATCACGCTCGTCACCGGCGCAGTTGTAGTGGTTGAGGCGGACGGGACGTTCACCTATACGCCGGCGGCGGATTGGTCCGGCCTTGACACATTTATCTACACGATCTCCGATGGGGCCGGTGGCACGGCGCAAGCCACGGTGAGCATCGAAACCCTCGCGGTGAATGATGCGCCGGAGGCCGCGGATGACGCCTTCACCCTCGACGAGGACACGGTCCTGGAGGGCTCTGTCCTCGCCGACAATGGCGCTGGTGCGGATGGCGACCGGGATAGCGCCCCGGACCTGTTGACGGTCACCTTGGTGGACGGGCCTGCGAGCGGCATGCTGACCTTGAACGAGGATGGCAGCTTCCTTTACACGCCGGATCCAGACTTTGAGGGAGCCGACCGCTTCACCTATCGCCTCAGCGATGGCGAGGGCACCGATACCGCAACCGTGGACTTGACCGTTGCACCCGTGAATGACGCGCCGGACGCCGTGGATGATGTGTTCGTGATCGATCGCAATGAAACGCTGGTCGGGACTGTGCGAGCGGATAATGGCGCGGGTCCGGACCAGGATGTGGACGGGGATGCCCTGACCGTGGCCGTGGTGACGCAGCCGGCATCGGGGCTGCTGATGCTCAATGCGGGCGGCTCGTTCATTTATACGCCGGATGCCGGGTTCTCCGGTACGGACAGTTTTGTCTACAGCCTCACGGATGAGGCGGGCGCGGTCGCCACTGCCACGGTCACCGTGACTGTGGAGGGGCCGGAGGTGGCCTACGCCCTGGGCGCGGTCACGAATGAGGGTGCAGAAGGCAGTGCCCTGACCTTCACCGTCACCCGCACCGGTGACACGGATGTGGCCGGATCGGTCAGCTATGCCATTACGGGATCAGGTGATAATCCGGCGCAAGCAGATGATTTCACGAACACCGTGCTCAGCGGAACAGTGACATTCGCGGCCGGTGAGACGGAGCAGGCAATCACCGTCACGCTTGCGGATGATACTGCGCGCGAGGCGGATGAAGAAGGCTTTGCCGTCACCCTGTCCGCGCCGCAAGTGAACGGCGGCACCGGGCAGGTAACAACGGGCAGCGTCTCGGCGGTCATTCTCGACAATGATGCGCCGACCGTTGTGGGGACGGCCTTTGCCGACCGGCTTAAAGGCACCAATGACGCGGATATCCTCGATGGCGGCGGCGGCAACGACTCCATCAAGGCGCGCGGTGGCGATGACCAAGTCATGGGCGGCGCGGGCGCGGACCGGCTCGATGGCGGCAAGGGCAATGACGTGCTGCTGGGCGGCGCCGGCGATGATCAGCTCAAGGATAAGAAGGGCGCGAACACCTTTGACGGTGGGGCCGGGATTGACAATATCCGGGGCGGCAAGGGCGCGGATATCTTCATCTTCAAGCCCGGCAACGGTGTGGACTCCATCGCCAAATTCGGCGAGGGCGCGGACCGGATCGACCTCACGGGTTTTGAAGGGTTGACCTATGACGCGGTTCTGGACGCGGCCACGCAAGTGAATAAAGACGCGGTCGTCAGCCTGGGCACGGACACGCTGATCCTAACCAAGACTGACTTGGCGGATCTGAGCGAAGCCGATTTCCTCTTCGCCTGACGCCCTTAAGCGGGGCCATGCATGCGGTTGATCAGCTCGCCGATAATGAGGCTGGTCAACACGTCAAGCAGCAATAAGCCAAAACCGGTGAAGCCCTGTCCGCCAATGGCTGTGGTGAAGACGAGCCAACGATAGTAAAGACTCAACGCCCAGATGATCAAATTAATGATCACCATGGTGCCGAGCCCGATGACCCCGGCCGCAAACAACAGCGGCGCAGGCAGCACCATCAGGCTCAAAAACAGCGCCGACCAATTGAACGCCACCACCAGAACCGTGTAGCGGTCCTGGAACGCCAGCAGGCGCGCTATGAAGATCATCAGAAGGGGGAACATCAGCCAGTTAATGGCGTACCCCACCGTTTCCAACAGATAAAAACCCGTGCTCATCTCGCGCACCGGCAACTCGGCCGCTGCCTGGATCTGCGGCTCCAAACTGGTCAGCAGCAAGAAGACCGGCAGCGACAAGCCCAACGCCCAGAACGAGGCCCAAAACCCGTCATAGCTGGTGTCGTAATCGTGGATCGCGTCCGTGTCGTGCCCGGCGAGGCGCCAGGACACGGCAAGGCCATGACGGGCACGGGCGAGAAGGCCGGGGTCGGGCGTCTCTGTCATGGCGGTCCTCTGCCTCAAGCGAGTGGGGGCCGGTTACGGCGCGGGCGGACTCAGCGGCTCCTCCGCCGGTGCGGCGACACTTTGGCGAAACGGATCGGCCGGATAGGTGCCGACAATTTTCAGATGCGTGGAAAAGAACGCCAGCTCCTCCAACGCCAATTGCACGGACCGGTCATCCGGATGGCCTTCAATATCCGCATAGAATTGGGTCGCACGGAAGGTCCCGTCGAGCTGATAGCTCTCCAGCTTCGTCATATTGACGCCGTTGGTCGCAAACCCACCCATGGCCTTATAAAGCGCGGCCGGCACGTTGCGCACGCGAAACAGGAAGCTGGTGATCACGGGGCTCCCGTCGCGCGGCGCCGGGGCGGGCTCGCGCGCGAACACGAGGAAGCGGGTGGTGTTGTGGGCCGCGTCCTCCACATCTTTGAGCAGGATATCAAGCCCGTAGATCTCCGCCGCCAGGGCCGAGGCAATGGCGCCGCGCGTGACGTCGCCGGCTTCCGCCACGGCGCGCGCCGCGCCCGCCGTATCGGCCGCCGCCAGAGCCTGAAGCCCGCGCCCGCGGAGCATGGTGCGGCATTGTCCAAGCGCCATGGGATGGCTCGCCGCTGAGACCAGGCGCTCCACTGTGGCGCCGCGCGGGGCCAGTAATTGATGGCGGATCGGCAGGAAGCGCTCGCCCACCGCATGAAGATTGGCGTGGGGGACCAAGTGGTGAATATCCGCCACCCGGCCCGCCACGGAATTCTCCACGGGGATCATGCCCAGCCGCGCCCGGCCCTCTTCGAGGGCCTGAAACGCGTCCTCGAATGTGGGGCAGGCGAGCGCGGTCAGATCCGGAAAGAACTGGCGGCAAGCCAGATGGGAATAAGCCCCGGGCTCGCCCTGAAAAACGATGGTGGTCTCGGGTGCGGTGCTCATGGGCGCGCGCCCGGCGCAGACAAGCTCTTGCGGGCTTTGGCGAGATCGGCGGGGGTGTCCACGCTGACGGGGACCGCATCCACCACTGAGACGCCGATGCGCATGCCCGCTTCGAGTGCGCGCAGCTGTTCCAGCTTCTCCCGCTGTTCGAGCGGTGAGGGCGGCAGGCTCACAAAGCGATCCAGCGCCGCACGGCGAAAGGCATAAATCCCCAAATGGTGAAAGACCGGGCCCGGCCCGCTCGGCGCGGTGGCGCGGGTGAAATAGAGCGCGCGGCCCTGGGTTGCGCCGGGCGCCAAAGCGATCACCGCTTTCACGACACTGGGGTCGGCGCACTCGTCCGGATCTTCTGTCGGCACGGCCAAGGTGGCGATGTCACAGTCCTGATCGGCTGTCAGCGGCTCCAGCGCCGCGGTCACCAGCGCCGGGGGCAGGGTCGGCAGATCCCCTTGCAGATTGACGATGATATCGTGGTGGCGCTCGGGGTCGAGCCGGTCGGCGGCTTCTTTCACCCGGTCCGAGCCCGACGGGTGCGCGGGATCGGTCATCACCGCCTCACCACCATGGGCGCGCACGACCTCGGCGATTTCTGGATCCCCGGCCGCAACTGCGACCCGGCCGGCCCCTGCCGCCACCGCCTGTTCCACCACGCGCACGATCATCGGCTTACCGGCGATATCGGCGAGCGGTTTACCGGGCAGGCGCGTTGCCGCCATACGGGCAGGAATGAGGATCAACGCACTCATAAGACGGATATCCTTAGGTCAATAGGGGCGGTCCGCGCCGTGAACAGGTCTTCGGGCTTGATGGCCCCGTCGCGGTTGGATACTGGAAGGGGGCGGGCGGCTCAAGCATCAGGACCGGCAAGCAGCATCGGGACGGGACGGCAGCGCACAATGCGACGCTAACCCGCCCCTGTGAATGCTTGCCCTGGCGCAAGCGGCCCCCTAATCTCCGATCCGTCACGAAGCGATGCCTTTTGGGGCATGGCTCGGTCGTGGCGGCTTACTTCGAGAAATCGCGCCGGGCGCGCGGGGGTGATTGGCCAATGGATTCCTATGAGTGGAACAAGGTTTTTGGTGCCGTCTTGGGCACGCTTCTCATTGCGTGGGGCGGCCTGCTGACCTTGAACGAGGTCCTGTTCCATGAGGACCCGCTGGAGGAGCCCGCCTATCGCCGGGATCTTTTGGTGGCGCCTGAGCCCACCTCCAGCGATGTGGAAGTCGTCGCCATCGACATTCCCGCCTTGATGGCCGAGGCGAGCGCCGCCGCTGGTGAGCGCGTCTTCGCCCGCTGTGCCGCCTGCCACAATGTGGTCCGTGACGGCGCGCACGCCGTGGGTCCGAACCTGTGGGACATTGTCGGCGCGGATATCGCGGCGAAAGACGGCTATGGGTATTCCGGTGCTCTGTCGGCCAAAGACGGCGTGTGGGATTACGAGGCGCTGTTTGCCTATCTTGAGAATCCGCGCGGCTGGGCGCCGGGCACGGCCATGAATTTCGCCGGTCTGCGCCGCGAGCGTGACCGCGCCAATATCGTCGAATATCTACGCCAGCAGGCCGATTCGCCCTATCCGCTGCCAGACGTGACGGCTGCGCCGGAACCGGCGGTGGACGATGCACCGGCCGAAGGCGAGCCGGCCGAAGGCGAGCCGGCCG
>CAZVEE010000002.1:27655-84666 GCA_964625525.1 uncultured Alphaproteobacteria bacterium
CCGGCGGTGGACGATGCACCGGCCGAAGGCGAGCCGGCCGAAGGCGAGCCGGCCGGGGGCGAGACCCTGCCGGCGGACAGCGAAACCGTCGAGGGCTAAGCGTCCCGCGCCCGACGCCGTGTCCTGGCTGATCTCAGATCCACGCTGATCTCAGATCTACCTGGGGCAGTTGCCATGCTGTCGCCCCAGCGCTCTCCGAGCCTTAGACTAGAGGAAGCGATTCGCACAGGGTGCGGGTCGCGTCCCGGGGCATGTGGGGCGCTTGATGGCCAATTACATTCTCAGACGGTTGATGCTGATGCTGCCGACCCTGTTCGGGGTCATGCTTGTCAGCTTCACCATCGTGCAATTCGCGCCGGGCGGGCCGGTGGAGCGGGTGATGGCCCAGCTCCAGGGCCTCGACGGCGGCGCGGATGCCCGCCTTGGCGGCTCCGGCGCCGACATGGGCAGTCCCGATCCCGGCAATTATCGCGGCGGTCAAGGCCTGGACCCGGAACTGGTCGCGGAGCTGGAAGCGCGCTTTGGGTTCGACAAACCCCCGGTCGAGCGCTTTTTCACCATGATGTGGGACTATCTGCGATTTGATTTCGGGGACAGCTATTTCCGCGATGTGAGTGTGCTGGCGCTGATCGGCGAAAAGCTGCCGGTGTCTATCTCGCTCGGCCTCTGGACCACCTTGATCATTTATCTCGTGTCGATCCCGTTGGGCATCGCCAAAGCCGTGCGCGCCGGCCAGCCTTTTGACGTGTGGACCAGCGCGGCCATCGTGATCGCCTATGCCATTCCGGGTTTTTTGTTTGCGGTGCTGCTGATCGTGCTGTTTGCGGGCGGGACTTACTTCGATCTCTTCCCCTTGCGCGGGCTGGCCTCTGACAATTGGGAGGACCTGTCCTGGCCCGCGCGCATTGCGGATTACCTGTGGCATTTGGCGCTGCCGCTCCTATCGCTGGTGATCAGTGGCTTTGCCACCATCACCCTGCTGACAAAGAACTCCTTCTTGGACGAGATCACCAAGCAATATGTGGTCACCGCCCGTGCCAAGGGGCTGGCGGAAAATCGGGTGCTGTACGGGCACGTGTTCCGCAATGCCATGCTCATCGTCATCTCCGGCTTTCCGGGCGCGTTCCTGTCCGTGTTCTTCACGGGGGCACTGCTTATTGAGACGATTTTCAGCCTGGACGGGCTGGGGCTGCTGGCCTTTGAGTCCATCGTCAATCGCGACTATGCGGTGGTCTTCGCCACGCTCTACATCTTCTCGCTGCTGGGCATGCTGGTGACTTTGCTCAGTGACCTAACCTATATGTGGGTCGATCCGCGGATCGACTTCGAAGGGCGGGGGACCTGAGCCATGGCGATTTCCCTGGGCCGTTTGTTAACGGAAGGGCCGCGCATCGAGCTGTCGCCGATGAACCGGCGGCGGTTGGCGAATTTCAATGCCAATCGCCGCGGGGTGTGGAGCCTGCGCATTTTCCTGGCACTGGTGTTGCTGAGCCTGGGTGCTGAGCTGATCGCCAATGACAGGCCGCTCTTGGTATCGCATCAGGGCGCTCTGCTGGCCCCGGTCTTGGTGGAGTATCCAGAGACCCGTTTCGGGGGCCAGTTTGTGACGCCGGCGGATTATCACGATCCCTATGTCCAGGCGCTGATCCGCGAGGGCGGGGGCTGGATGCTCTGGCCGCTGGTGCCCTTCAGCTATGACACCATCGTGCGCGGTAAAACAGTGCCCGCACCCGCCCCGCCCGACGCGGTGAACTGGCTGGGCACGGACGATCACCAGCGTGACGTGCTGGCCCGGGTCATATACGGGTTTCGCACCTCTGTGGTCTTTGCCCTGGTGCTGACCGTGCTGTCGTCGGTCATCGGGGTGGCGGCGGGGGCTGTGCAGGGCTATTTCGGTGGCTGGACGGACTTGGTCTTTCAGCGGGTGATTGAGATCTGGAGCGCGATCCCGGCGCTTTATGTGCTGATCATTCTGGCGGCCGTGATTCAGCCGGGCTTCTGGGTGCTCTTGGGTGCGTTGCTCTTGTTCAGTTGGGTGGCGCTTGTGGGGGTGGTGCGGGCCGAGTTTCTGCGCGGCCGCAATTTCGAATATGTGCGCGCCGCCCGCGCGCTGGGCGTGCCGGATACCACCATCATGCGCCGGCATATCCTGCCCAATGCCATGGTCGCGACCCTGACCTTTCTGCCCTTCCTGTTGAGCGGCGCGATCACCACCCTGTCCTCGCTCGACTTTCTGGGCTTCGGTCTGCCGCCGGGCGAGGCCTCGCTCGGGGAACTCGCGCGCCAGGGCAAAAACAATCTTCAGGCGCCTTGGCTCGGGCTAACGGCCTTTGTGGTGCTGGCGAGCATGCTGGGTTTGCTTGTCTTCATCGGCGAGGCAGCGCGTGATGCTTTTGACCCGCGCAAGACCGATGCCGGGGGGCGGGGATGAGTGAATCCACGGCGCTAGCGCCCCTTTTGTCTGTGCGCGATCTGTCTGTCGCCTTTCGTTCTGGTGCCAGCGAAACCTTGGCGGTGGATCGGGTTTCTTTCGACATCCGGCGCGGCGAGACCGTGGCGCTGGTGGGTGAATCCGGTTCCGGCAAGTCCACGACCGCGCTGTCGGTGCTTCGCCTGTTGCCCTATCCAACGGCGTCGCATCCAAGCGGCAGCGTGCTGTTTCGCCGCGAAGATCTGTTGAGGGCCGAGGAACCAGAGCTGCGCCGGGTGCGGGGCAATCGGATCTCCATGATCTTTCAAGAGCCCATGACGTCGCTCAACCCTCTGCACACGATTGAATACCAGATCGCTGAGGGCCTGATGACCCATCGCGGCCTGCGCCCCGCTCAAGCGCGGCGCACGGTGCTGGATCTGCTGGAGCGTGTCGGCCTTGAGAAACTCAAAACCCGGCTTGATGCCTTTCCCCATGAGTTGTCGGGCGGCCAGCGTCAACGGGTGATGATCGCCATGGCGCTCGCGAACCGGCCCGATCTTCTGATTGCGGACGAGCCGACCACTGCGCTTGACGTGACCGTGCAGGCGCAGATCCTGGACCTGCTGGAAGAGCTGAAGCGGGCGTTCAACATGGCGCTGTTGCTGATCACGCATGATCTGGGCGTGGTGCGGCGCATGGCCGACCGGATCTGTGTGATGAAGGACGGGCGGGTGGTGGAGACCGCGCCGGCGACCGCGTTGTTTACCGCGCCCAGCCATGCCTACACCCGCATGCTGATCAATGCCGAGCCGCGCCCCTTGCCCCAACGCACCACCAATGCCGGGCCGGTGGTGTTGGCTGCGCGGGACGTAAAAGTCTGGTTTCCTATTCGCAGCGGCCTGTTCGGGCGCGTGACGGATCATGTGAAAGCGGTGGACGGGGTGTCGCTTGACATCCGCGAGGGGCGCACCCTGGCTGTGGTTGGTGAGTCCGGCTCCGGCAAAACCACCCTTGCCATGGCGCTGTTAAGGCTGGTCAGCGCCCAGGGATCTATCCGCTTTGGTGAGCGGACGCTTGATGGGTTGTCGCAACAGCAGATGCGGCCTTTGCGCCGAGAGATTCAGGCGGTCTTTCAGGATCCATACGGATCGCTCTCGCCCCGCATGTCCGTGGGCGCCATTGTCGCCGAAGGCCTGGACGTGCACGGATTGGCGCCGGGCCGGGCGGAACGCCGCCCGCTCATTACCCAGGCCCTGCGCGACGTGGGCCTGACGCCGGACATGATGGATCGCTATCCCCACGAGTTTTCCGGCGGCCAGCGCCAGCGCATTGCCATTGCCCGGGCCATGATCCTGAAACCACGCTTTGTGGTGCTGGATGAACCCACCAGCGCCCTCGACCGCTCCGTGCAGGCGCAAATCATTGAGCTATTGCTCGACCTGCAGGCGCGCCATGGCTTGGCCTATCTCTTCATCAGTCATGATCTGAAAGTGGTTCGGGCCTTGAGCGATGATGTGATGGTGATGCGTGGGGGCCGGGTGGTGGAGCATGGCGCCGCTGAGCACATCTTCAGTGCGCCGCAAACGGATTACACGCGCGACCTCATGGCGGCCGCTTACGCCTTGGATGACGCGCCGGTGCCGGTTAACGCTCCGTTGTGAAAGGCTCGCCCGGGCGGGCGGCGCGCGCCGCATCCGCCTGACGCTCCGCCACCAAGGGCACGAGAGCGGGCGCGGTGTCCACCGTGGCAAGCGACGGGGTGACGATCACCACCACTTCCTTGTCGGGCCGCCGCCAGGGATCGGCCCGTGACAAAGTCCCATCGAGCGCCCGGCGCCCCGGTTCCGCAGCCAAACCGCCAAGCACCAGGCTGTGTCCCGGCGCCAGGTCCACGGTTGTCTCTGCCCGTCGCACCACCAGGGCCGGGCCATGGTCCTCCGTAGGCAGAGCGCCTGCATAAGAGATCTCGCTCACTTCCGCGCTGGCCTCGACCGTGATGCGCCCGTCGGCTTTGAGGGTGGGCGTGAAGGCAAGCGCCACGCCCACGGGCCGGTAAATGACCCCCTGCGCACCAGGCACGGGCACTTCTGCGCCCGCCAGGAATCGCACTGGCGCGCCGGACAAGGCTGTGAGATCCGGTTCCGCCAACACACGCACCAGGCCCTCCGCCTCCAGAGCACTTACTGTGGCTGCGACTGTCGCCTGATCTTGCGGGGTGGCGGGCAGGTTGGCCTGCGCCAACGCACCGTGCCGCAACTCCAGCACCTGCACCCGCAACAGCACTTGGGCGGGGCTGCCGGTGGTGAGCCGGGAAATCACTTTGTCCGGTGTCCCCGCAAAGCGAGCCGCCAGATCCCTCGCGAAGGCCGCGTCGGCAGCGGTCATGGCCTCGCCGGTCAGGATCACATGATCATTCAAGGCCGCCGCCTGGATCTGCGCTTGAGGCAGAAGCCGCGCGAGGGTCGCTTCTAAGTCCCGTAGGTCAGGCTCGACCCGGATATCCAGTGTGGCCAGCCGTGTCCCGCCGCGCCCGAACAGAAACACGGTTGTCTGCCCCGTGCGTCGGCCATGCAGGAAAATGCGCGTCGGCGTCCGGATCACCGCATCCGCAATGGCCGGGTTCGACACCACCACATCGCGCGCCGGCACTGGCAGGTCGATGACGGCGGATTTGTCCAGCGACAGAAGGACCGAGCGCGCGAGTGGATCGCCCACCGCCGCCGGAGCACGTGGCTCGGCTGCCGGGTCGAGCCGCAACGCCGGAGATTCCGTCGCCAGGGCCACCACAGTGAGGAGGAGCCAAAGCCCCACACAGTGTGCCGGAATGAACCGCGCGTTCATGGTCAGGATGCTTTCGTCAGAACCGGGACCGCCAATGTGGTGCAGGCCGCTTCACTGTCCGGTTAATGCTAATGGGGCGGTTTTGATGGGTCTCGGCAGGGTTCTTGCAATTTCGCCCATGCAACGTGGCCGGCTGGCTCGCAGAAGGGGACGGAGCATGGGCAAGCACGACGAGACACCGACGACGGCGCCGGGTATCTGGATCCGGGGCCTGCTGATGGCCGTGGCGGCTCTCGTGATGCTGGAAACGACCGCTGCCTGTATCGCCGACCTCAGTCTTGACCGCGCCGTGGAACGAGCCCTCCACGCCCCGGGTGTGGCGCCGTCGGTGCTCAGTGAGGCCCATTGGCGCGAGCGTGTTTGTGCAGGGGCCTGGGCACTGCCCCAATGTGGCGATCGCTTGTCCCTCCGCGTGGACCGAATCCGTGCCGCGGTGCCTCTGGGCGCTTCGGCCCTGGTGCCTGTCGGCGATCAGACCAGAGACATCGTCATGATCCGGGCCGCCTATCGCCGCCCCACCCTCACACCCCTGTCAGAGCATTTGTGGGCGGCGACGCGCGGCGAGGCCATGGTGACGCTGACGATCCCGGCGTCGTCCCTGCGCCATGCGTCGGCCCTTTAAAGGCGTCGTTAAGACTGATTACCTTTCGTTAACCTGCGCCTCCCACACTGAGACCGTCGCAATGGTAGGCGGATGAGCGGATCGTCGGGCGGGTGGTGTCCACCCGGCAGATGCCCATCCATCGGTCGCGCCAGGCTGTGAAGGGCCGGGTGCCAGGAGGGGCTTTCCCATGAGTCAGATACTCGTGCATGGCTTCACCACGCTCGATGGGGCGGGGCGGATCGAGGCACTGCGCCCGGACATTCCGGGCTTGACCGTCCGCACGGTGATCGCCGGCGGTCTCGCCGCCATCGTGTCGCCGGTACCCCGGCGGGGGTTTTTCGAAGGGCGCGAGCGCTTTGCATTGCGCCGGCTCAAATTGCATCAACAGGTGCTGGAAGCGGCGATGACCTTCGTGCCGCTTCTGCCCGCACGCTTTGAAACGGTGATGCCGACCGAGGCCCGCCTGCGCACGGTCATGGATGCTTGCGCGGGCGATCTGCGTGATCCGCTTGACCATTACGGTCCGCTGATTCAGGTCGAGGTGGTCATCGCCTGGCCCTTGAGCGACGCCATGGCGGGCCTACGCGCTGACGGTCTGGTGGGCGTTGATACGGCGGCCCTGCACACGGCCGAAACGCTCACCCATGCCATTCAAGGGCATCAGCATGCCTTGACCGAGCGGGTCCGCACGGTGTTATCCGCCGTCGCGCTCGATGTCATCATCGCGCCGCGTTTTGAGGAGGATGTGGTCGCGAACTTCACGATCCTCCTGCGTCGGACGGACGAGCCGGCCCTCGACCTAGCCCTCCAGCAACTCGACAAAGAAACCGGTGGCAATCTGCGCATCCGCTGTGTCGGACCACTGCCCGCGTGCAGTTTCGCCGCCGTCGAGATCGGCGGGCCGCGCTACGCCGAGGTGGTGCAAGCACGCGACATGCTGGCCTTGAGCGACAGCCTCAGCGTGGCCGATCTCAAGCGCGCCTATCACCGGGCAATCAGTGCCCTGCATCCGGCGCGCGCGCCGGACTATGCGGCCCGCTCCCGGGCCCTCACGGCAGTGCGCGATGCGTATGCGCTGCTGCGCCGGGTCGCCGAAGGCCAAATGCGCCGGGCCGCGAGCCCGGCACCGGACGAGGCGGCCGTGATCCACCTGGATGCCCATGCCATCGAAGATACCGTAACCATGCGGCTGCGCCGCGACGATGACAACCGCGCGGAGGCCGCATGACATACGCAAACCGGCTCACGCCCATTGCGCCGACGACGGACGGCATCTTCTATTTGCACGCCATTGTTCCTGCTCAGGCTCAAGGGTGGGAAGGTCCTGGCCTTATTCCCGGTACTGAGCTTGAGTCCTTGAGTGCTGGCGACTATGCAGTGCTTCTCTCAGACACTGCCAAGGTGCCGGTGCCTACGGGTGAAGAGATGCCGGAGCTGGGCGACATGGCTGCCGCGCATGACCGGGTTCTGGACCGGTTGGGCAAGGCAGGAAGTGAGTATCTGCCCTTGCCGCCGGACACCCTGTATCAGGATCTGGAGACCGTGCGCACGTTCCTGCTGCGCGCTGCACCGCTTCTGCGTGATACGTTTCGCCATGTTCAGGGCTCGGCCGAGTGGTCTGTCACCGTCACCGTGCCCGCGCGTTTCACCGAAGATAAGAATGGGCAGGAGACTTTGTCCTGGCTTCATGATGAACTGTCGCGTCTGGCGCGCGGCGCCGTCCGGCATGATCAGGGCGCGCCCTTTGCGGCCGCTTATCTGGTAGACCATCGGCGCGCACCACGATTTGCGCGGGAAGCGGAGCGCATCCAGGCCGGGTTTGCCCCTCATGGCTGGGTTCTCGACCTGCGCGGGCCTGCGCCTGTCCACAGTTTCGTTCGGCTAGGGCTTTGACCCACGCTAATCTCTAAACAGAATAATAAACAAGCCCGCCCATCTTAATCTTCCGTTTACCGCGAAGCAACAACCCTGCCCTCAGGTGAAGAACAGTCTGTATCCGGTGTGATGGCCTGATGTATGGAGGGCCGCCCCGGACGTGAAGGGGGTCAGTCATGTCCGTCCGTGTGCTTTGGCGCACCCTATTTCTGGGCGCAGTTGCAATCCTGATCGCTGTCGGCGGTGCAGGGCTTTATGTCTCGGCCTATGTGGGCGAGCTGAACCGTGCCACGTTGACGCCGGACGCGGCCCCGTCTATTCGCGCCAGTCTTCTGCGTGAAGTGGAGGAAAGCCTGGGCACGCGCGGCGCCGTCGGCGCCTATCAGCGCTTTGTGCGCACCGGTGATCGCCAAGCTCTCACTCAGGCCCTGGAGCATCTGGCGACCGCCGAGCAGGTTACGGATCTGTATGCAGATCAAAGCGCAACACAAACAGGAGCCCAGGCCGCAACGGCCCTGCGTGGCCTCATTGCCACGTTCGCTGGCCTTTACGAGCGGGCGCGCGTAGAAGGCAATAGTCCCGCGGTGGTGGCGGGCTTGGAACAGGCGCTGGTCTCCTTGTCCAGCATGACCGGGGCGCTCCATGGAGCGGAAGTGATGACCCGCCTTGACGCGGCATCCGAAGCGGTGGAAAGCGGAAGAACGGCGTTTCTGCTGACCATGCTGGGGATTGTTGCCGTAGTCCTGGCGGTGGCCGTCATCATCCGTATTCGTCTGTTGGGGCCGCTGGAAGCCTTGACCCGAGACCTGAACGATGTGTCCGAGGCGGCCGAAACAGGCGCGGCCCTGGACACGCCGCTCTGGGGCATTGACCGCACTGACGAGATCGGCGACGCGGCCCGGGCCGGTGATCGCCTGCGCGCAATCCTGGCAGGTGAAAACGCCTTTCCTCAGGCTACGGATGGGGCGTTGACCGTCAAGCTCACCGGCCCGGCGGGGCAGGTGCTGGATCAGGTGCTGGCCCGGTTGCGCGATGCGGCGAGCGAATTGGCGGACAAGGGCCTGGCGCTCGACAAAGCGCGCGAAGACGGCGCTGCGGCGGCCGTCGAGACCGCGGCCCGCAGCGCCGGCGTGGTCGATTCGCTCCAGGAGTTGAGGCAGAACATGGCCGAATTGTTGGCCGATGGCCGCAAAGGCATCGGCCGCGTGACTGGGCAGTTGCAAGAGGCTGCCTCGCGCCTTGAGCAGACCGAAGGCGGTGTGCGCGCCTCGTCGGAAAAAATCCTCACACGTCTGAACAGCGGGGCAAATGCGCTGAAGGCGCTCGCTACGTCCACACGGGAACATGTGAGTGATGCCGTCAGCACCATGAGCGTCACGCAAGAGCAGTTGGCAGCCGTTGTCGAACGCACCGGCCGCGCCAATGACGAAGTGTTCGAGGCCGCACAGGTCATGCGCGAAGATCTGACCAAAGCCGCCGAAACCACACGCCAGGACTGCGCCGCCCTCACCGAAACCGTCCATGCTTTTGATGCCAAAGCCCAAGTCAGTGCCGGCCTGATGCGCGACAGCAGCCGTTATGTGAACACGGCGACCAAGCAGACCCTGTCTCGACTGGGCGATATGATGCAGGCGCTGACGGTCGCCGCCCCGCGTCTGGCGGAACTGGAACGCGCGGTGAGTGCTGGTGATCTGGCCAAGGGCGAAGGGGCTGTGGCGCTGGCCGCCGTGATGCGGGATCTGAGTGAAACGGTGACCGCGCGCCTGCGCGCGCTCGATGATCTGGCCCGCCGCCAGGGTGAGGCTCTGGAGGGTGTGGAAGGGCATGCGGGCGAGATGACGGCCGCTTTGGCGCGCCTGCAAAGTGGTTTGGAAACTGTCCTGACCCGACTACCAGAAGATGGTCCCATTCCGGATGGGTTCGAGCGGGTGGCGGGTGGCATAGCCACAAGCCTCAGTCATATCGCCGGTCGTCTTGGCCGTGCCGTGGACGATCAGCAAATGACCCAGACGGCGCTGACCCGCTATCACCAGGAAACGCGGGAAGCGCTCAAAACCGTGGCGACGCATTTGGAAACCATGGAGGAGACCTTGTCTGACCGGATCATTGCCCCGGAGACGTTGGAACTAGAGGAACGTCTTCAGGATATCGGCGAGACGCTCTATGTGCTCTCCACGCGCTTCGACGCCTTACTGGTCCAGTTACAAGAAGATGCGGAAGCGCGTGCGGATACGGATGAAGGGGAGCCGATCGTGCCGCTCATTTCCGCTCTGCACACGGATATGCGGGCGCGGCTGGAGGATGTGGCCACGCGGCTACGCGCCTTGGCGCATTTGCGCGGGGAAGAGACCGGTAATGCGGTAATGTTGGAAGATGTGGCACGGCGGATCGGCTTGTTGAGCGAGTCTATTGAGGGGCTTGCGGAGGATTTTGCCGACCAAAGCACATCAGCGCCGGGGGCGGCGGATGCGGAACCATGGCGCCCCATGGCAGATATCCTCTATGATATGGGCCGCCATGTGGTCGCGGTGGGCAGTCGTGTTGACGATCTGGCACAGGATCTGCGTGTCGGCCTTGCCGCGCTGGCGGAGGCGTCCGACAAGGCCGCCGACACGCCCCAGGACGAAACCCGTCGCATTGAGGCATTGGCACGGCTTCTGTTCACCCGCTTGACGGAAAACCGCACGCCACCCGCGCCTCAGGAAACTGATGCGGTTATCGGCTCTCTCAAATCGTTGATCCGGACCGTGAAGGGGGCGGTGCTCCCCAGTGACCAGAACCAGAGTCTCGCTGGTGCGGCGCGCGATGTGACGGCCCTGACCGATGTGATCGACGCGCTGGAAAGCCGCACGCAGAGCCTGGCCGAAGACGTGGCACAAGCGCCGGAAGCGGACGGACGCGACGCGGCCGTGGACATCGCCGCGCTCAAAGTGCGGCTGGATCAGGCACGCGAGAAACTGTCCGGCATCGCCACGGCCATTGCCGTGGCTGCGGACGTACAGCAAAGCCGCCGGGCCTCGTAGGGAGCGGTATGGTGGGTCAGGCGACCTGGCCGAGGGCCCCGGCCGGTACGTCTGTCTCGAAACAGATGATCCGCGGGCGCTCCATCGGGGACAGGTGGGTTTTGCACCAGTGCTCAATGGACCGGGCCATTGTGGGGCTTGGTTCTTGTCCCTCGGCGAGCACGATATGCGCCTTGATGCGTTGAAGTCCGCCATCGCGGGCGACACGCACGCTGCACCGGGCGACGCGCTCATGATCGCTGATGATCGAGGCGATGCGAGCCGGCGAGACAGCCGGGGCTCGCCCGGGGCGGTCCTGGGTCTGATTCTCGGCGGGGCGGAAACGGCGCGGACCAGCAGGCTGTCCCCCTTGCGGCGGTTCCCACAACAGCAGATGCGGCGGGCTCATGGGCTCGGTGGCATGACCGTTGGGGTCCAGATGCCGCAGCCGCCCGTCCTCCATGCGGCGCCAGAACGGGTAGAGCGTATACGCCGCATCCCGCTGAGTGCGCCAGCCGATGCCGGCGGTTTCCGCCGTGCCGTACAGCTCCACGAGCCGCGCCAGGCCTTGAGCCTGTAACTGCTCATGCAGATCCTGGGGCAAGGGGGCGCGCGGGCACAGGCCGGTCACCCGTGCCGGAAACGCCACACCCGCGCGGCTGAGCGAATGCCAGGCCGCAGGGCTCGCGACGATCAGATCATCCGCATGGATATCGCTGTCACAGGGTAGCGCCGTGGCGTGATACTCCTGAACGGTCAAACCCAGATAGGCCGGCAGCAGCACCCCGCTTACGAACCCGTCCACGTGATGGGGGGGCAGGCAGGTTATGACGCGCCCCGGATGACCGGCCGCGATCTCGGCAAGTATCAATGCTTCTTGCACGAGGGCACTAACACTATGGCGCAGGGTCTGGTCAGTGGCGCCGCTACGAGCGATACGGAAGGTGAGGCTGGCGCGTGGACGGGCCAGCGCCCGGGCTCCCAGGACCGCCCAGTCTCCGAATGTATCGGCGCCCAGAGCTTCCGTATGCTCCTCATCGCCAAGGCCGAAGAACATGCGCAACCGGGTTTTGACCGCGCGTCGCTCCAGCGCATCCAGATCCAGGCCTGCCGCACCAAGATCAGTGTCGGCGGCCCAGCTCTGGCGTTCAGCCGGAGAGACCGATCGTCCGCATCCGTCTTGCAATTCTTCGGCGGCAAGTGCGATCACCACCCGCAGTATGGTGTCTTTGGAAAGGGGTATCTGACTCATGACCCTGGCCTCAGGTCTAGCATCCCCGTGCGGATGGGTCGGGTGACCCACGCACCGGGCGTTGGCGCGCCCGCCATCTGTGCGGAAGGATATGGTACAGGTCGTTAAGAATTGGTGGCCGCCGCGTGGGTGGCCGGTCTCATGAACGCTGAACGCCGCCTAAATCATCTGGGAGCGGCACAAGCACCCCTTAGCACACCCATAGGCTAGCTGATTCTCGTCGGATGCGGATGATCTTGCCGGCTCTTTTTCACCGGGCGCAGTCCTGTCCGGCGGGGGGCCGGCCGGACAGGACCTGGGCAGGCGGGGTATGAGCGCCATGTGACAAAGATTACAAAATCGACAGGCCGAGGTCAATCGTCAAAATGGTGGTAGGTTGAATGTGGCGCGCCATGCGTGTGCGCAAGGCTGTGGAAAACAGCGAGGCGAGCGGGGATGGATCGCTCTTGCGCCGCGCGCTCGCGCGATTGATCTTCATGGTCAACGCTGCGAAAGGGGCGGCATTTTTGCGATTTGGAATTAGAAGAATTCTAATATATTGACCATCAGGCAAAGCCTGGGCGACAGGCAGACCATGGGAGAATGACGATGGCGGCGAAAACGCGTGCGTATAACCGGCGCATGGTGCTGGGGGGGCTCGGTGCCGCCGGTCTCGTGGGCACCAGCGTGCTTGGAACGGGGCCGGCACGGGCGGCTGAGGCGCTCCGCGTTGTCACCACCACCGCCATGATCGGTGAGCCGCTGGCCAGTATCGCGGGCGATCATGCGCGGGTCGAATCATTGCTCGGCGCCGGCGTGGACCCGCATCTCTATCGCCCCACCCGCAGCGACATCACCCGCCTGACCCGCGCCGACATCATTCTCTACAACGGCCTGACCTTGGAGGCGCAGCTTGAGCGCCCCATTCGCCAGCTCAGCGACCGGACCGCCGTGCTCGCCCTGGCCGAGACCCTGGAGGCCGATCTCTGGCTGCCCTACGAAGACGGCCCGGGCGACCCGCATGTATGGATGGATCCCAGCCTCTGGACCCGCGCGCTTCAGGCGGGTGTAGACCTGCTGGCGGCCCAGGATCCGGCGCACGCCGAGGCCTATGCCAGCGCCGCGCGCGGCTATTTCGCGCAAGTGGCCGCTATGGAGGCTTATGGCCAGGACGTCCTGTCGAGTGTCCCCGCCTCGGCGCGCATGCTCGTTACGGCCCATGATGCCTTTAGTTATTTCGGCGCCCGTTATGGGTTGGAGGTCCGCGGCATTCAGGGCATTAGCACGGAAAGCGAGGCGGGCCTGCGGGCCGTTGAAGAGCTGGTGGATCTGCTGGTGGAACGGCGCATTCCGGCGGTCTTTGTAGAAACCTCCGTCAGCGACCGGCAGGTGCGCGCCCTTGTGGACGGGGCGGCGGCACGCGGACACGATGTGACCATCGGCGGCTCGCTCTTTTCCGATGCCATGGGCACGCCCGGCACTTACGAGGGCACCTATCTCGGTATGATCGACCACAACGTCACCACCATCGCCAGGGCACTTGGTGGTGAGGCGCCCGAGCGCGGCTATGCTGGACGCTTAGGCGAAGGCGATCGTCCGTGAGCGCTGCACCGTCCTTGTCCGTCACGGGGCTGACGGTCGCGTATTACGACCGGCCGGTGCTGTGGAATGTGGACTTCGAAGCCCCGCCGGCGGGGCTCGTGGCCATTGTCGGACCCAACGGGGCGGGCAAATCCACCTTCATAAAGGCGGTTCTGGGCATGGTGCCCGCTCTGGCCGGCGAGGTCCGTATCTTCGGCGGCACGGTCAAAAGTGCCTCCGGCCGCGTCGGCTATGTGCCCCAGCGTACCAGTGTGGATTGGGACTTTCCGGTGACCGCGCGCGAAGTCGTGGCGATGGGTCTGTATGGCAAGCTCGGCTGGCTGCGGCCTGTGGGGCGCGACACGTTGCGTGAAGCGGATGCGCAGTTGGAGGCCATGGGCCTTGTCGATCTGGCGCACCGGCAAATCGGCCAACTCTCCGGCGGCCAGCAGCAGCGGGTGTTCCTGGCCCGGGCGCTGGCGCAGAATGCAGACCTTTACCTTATGGACGAGCCCTTCGCCGGGGTTGACGCCGCCACCGAGCAGACCATTGTGGAGACATTCCGCGCTTTGAAGGCACAGGGGCGCACGGTGCTCTGTGTGCATCATGACCTGGACACGGTGCGCAGCTATTTTGATCACGCCCTGGTTTTGAATGGGCGTGCTTATGCGAGCGGTCCGGTGGACGAGGCCATGGCCCCGGCGGTGTTGCGCGAGGCTTATGGCGGCCGTCTGCGCTTGCCTGATGCTGACGTCCGGGCTGCGGCCGCTGCAGAAGGCAGCACCTCATGATCGGTGAGGTCATTGATATTCTGACCTTCCAGGCGGGCTACAACACGGGCGTGGTGCTGGCGGGCGCCACGATCCTGGGTGCGGCGGCTGGTCTGATCGGGGCCATCGTGCTGCTGCGCAAGCGCGCCCTGATGAGCGATTCCATTAGCCATTCCACCTTGCCGGGCGTGGGTCTGGCGTTTCTGGTCAGTGTCGCGCTTGGCGGCACCGGGCGGGATCTACCGATCCTCATGCTGGGCGCGGCACTCACCGCGGCCCTTGGCGTGCTGAGCGTTCAGTGGATTCGCGACCATACGCGTCTCGCGGAAGATGCGGCGATCGGCACGGTGCTGAGCGTTTACTACGGCATTGGCATTGTGCTGATGACTGTGATCCAGGGCTTGGAGACAGCGGGGCAGGCGGGGTTGAATGGCTTTCTGCTCGGTTCGGTGGCAAGCCTGCGCCTGAGTGAAGCCTGGCTCATCGCCGGGATCTCGGCGACGGCGATCCTGCTGGCGCTGGCCTTTCTGAAGGAACTGCTGCTCGTCTGTTTCGACCGGGAGTTTGCCGCCGCCAATGGCTGGCCCGTCGGCGCGCTTGACCTTTTGCTTATGGGGCTGTTGCTGACGGTGGTCTCCGTGGGCTTGAAGACCGTGGGCATGGTGTTGATCATCGCCATCGTGATCATTCCCGGTGTGGCGGCACGGTTCTGGACTGACCGGGCGGGCACCATGTTGATCCTGGCGACGCTGATCGGCGCGCTGTCCTGTATGATCGGGGTGGCGATTTCGGCTCTGGTGGAGCATGCCCCCACGGGCGCCATCATCGTTCTCACGGCAGGCGTTTTCTTCCTGGTCAGCTTGCTGATCGCCCCGGCGCGGGGCGTGGTGTTCGGGGCTGTCCGGTTGTTGCGCTGGCGATACCGGGTGTGGGAATGGCATTGGCTGGGTCAGCTCAGCACGCAGCGCCGGCGGCTTGACGGCTGGGCCGTGTGGATTCTGCGTTGGCGTGGTCTGGTGGATACGGATGGCCGCCTGACACCGGAGGGCGTGCGCCGTGCGGGTCTCGCACGCCAGGCCCTTGAGGAACTTGGCGCCGGCGGGATGCGGGAGGCGCGTCCATGACTTTGACCCTCGCGGACTTTTTGATGATCGACCTGCCGGCGATTCTGCTCGGCTCGCTTGCTTGTGTGGTCTGTGCGCTGTTGGGGAACTTTCTCATTCTGCGCCGCCAAGCCCTGATCGGGGATGCTATTTCTCATGTGGTGCTGCCGGGTATTGTCGGCGGCGTTCTCATCGCAGGCGGGCTTTATGCGCATGCGGTGTTTCTGGGTGCGCTGGTGGCGGCCTTGGTGGCGGTGGGCCTGATCAGCGTGGTGCGCCATCTGGGCCGGGTGGAGTCTGGCGCTGCCATGGGCGTCGTCTTCACCCTGATGTTCGCTGGCGGCGTGGTGATGCTGGAGCGCTCGAAGGCCCGCAGTGTCCATATCGATGTGGAGCACACGCTGTACGGGTCGCTGGAGGGTGTCTTGTGGCTTGGTCCTGAGACCTGGAGCGACCTGCTCGACCCGGACATGTGGGCAAGCCTGCCCACGCCGATCCTGACCCTTGGCGTTGTGACCGTTCTCGTCGCCGCGCTGATCACCGCCTTCTTCAAGGAACTGCGCCTGACCAGCTTTGATCCGGGTCTGGCCAAGGCGCTGGGCTTCCGGCCGCAATGGGTGGAAGCGGGGCTGATGACAGCGGTGGCCGCCGCCGCCGTCGCGGCGTTCGAGGCCGTGGGGTCGATCCTGGTGATCGCCATGTTCATCTGCCCTGCCGCCGCGGCCCGTATGCTGACGGACCGGCTCGCGACACAAGTCTGGCTTTCGGTGGGGATTGCGGTGCTCAGCGCCATTCTGGGCTATGGCCTCGCGGCCTCGGCACCGGTGCTCTTGGGGACGAGCAATGCGGTCTCAGCCGCCGGCATGATCGCCGTGGTGGCGGGCCTGATCCAGACCGCCGCCATGGTTTTCGCACCCCGTCATGGTGCGCTCAGTCGATACCTTGCGCGCCGGCGCTCGGCCCGCGCGAAGGCAGAGGGCCTCAGCTCGGCCCGATAATGCTTAAGGCTTGTCCGTCACGCAGCCGCTCCGCCCCACGCACCACCACCCGGTCGCCGGCGCTCAGGGCTCCACGCACTTCGATCATGGTGCCGCTGCCGGTGCCCGTGTCCACCAACACACGCTCGGCAGTGGACTCATCGGTGACCCGGAAGACGGCCGTACCGGCCTGGCGCAACACCAGCGCGTCGCGCGGTACCGCGATCACCTGGCGTTCCTCTCCGGCCGGCACGGCCACACGCACGGGGGTGCCGATCACCCATTGCTCCGCCGGCACCGCGACACGAATTTCAAATGTCCGGGTCACCGCGTCGCCCGCCCGCACCAGCGTGGTGATCGGACCGTCTAAGGTTTGATTGCCGGGGCCTTGCAGGCCCAGCACATCACCTTCGCGCACATAGGGGGCGCTGCGCACCGGAACGCGGGCGCGCACGTCCACATGCTCCATGTCGACCAGACGCGCCACATCCGAGCCGGTGGATACGAATTCCCCGACCTCCACCAGACGCTCGACGATCTGGCCCGTGAACGGCGCCCGCACGCTGGCCCGCGCCAGATTGATCCGGGCCCGTTCTAAGGCGATGCGCGCTTCTTCCAGTTCCTGAGCCCCGACATCGCGGGCCACTTCCGCTTCATCGACGCTGCGAGCCGGAGCATTGTTGCGGCTCGCCAACTCTTCAAAGCGGGCGACTTCCCGGTTGAGAAAGCCCAGATTGGCCTCAAGCCGCGTGACCGTGGACTGGGCCTGGCGCACCTGAAGGTTCAGAAGCTGGGTGTCGAGCTGGGCGATGACGTCGCCTGCGTCCACCCGCGCGCCCACCTCGGCCACTTCGACCGCCCGCCCGGCGATTTCAGAGGCGATGCGGGCATCGTTTTGGCTGAGCACCGTGCCCGGCACTTGAACCGTTGGCGCCAGGGCCATTTCCACGGCTTCGGCCACGACGACACTGGGCGGAGGCGGGCGGCCATCCTGGGCCTGCGCGCGCGGGCCGGTAAGGCACACCAACGCCAAGGCTGACAGGAGCGCGGCAGATAAAACGGGGCGGGTCATAGATACCTCCTATGCGGATACAGCGCGCTCACGATGCGCTCGGCTCCGCTCCGGGTTGCGTCCGGGGCTTGCTCTCGCCGAGGCGCAACAGGCTCGGCAGTAAGATCAGGGTGAAGATCAGGCTCACGGCCATGCCGCCGACAATGGTGGCGGCCAAGCCGCGATAGATCACACTGCCGGCCCCGGGCATCAAGACCAGCGGCAGCATTCCGAAGATACTCGTCAAGGTACTCATGAAAATAGGGCGCATGCGCAAGGTTAGGCTCTCGCGCACTGCGTCACGCCGACTGAGACCTGTATCTTCCGAGCGCCGCGTGCGTTCCACCAGCAGGATCGCATTGTTCACCACCAGGCCCAGCAGAATGATGAACCCGATCATGGTCAACAGGTCGAGGGGCTGGCCCGAAATGATATCGAGCAGTCTGAGGGCGCCCATTCCGCCGACAGTGGCCAGCGGAATGGCGATCACCACCAGGAGCGAGTCGGTCAAGCTGCGGAACAGGGCCGCCATCAGCAAGAACAGCAGGACCAGCGCCAGAACGAAGTTCTCCGACATGGTGGTGACCGCCTGGCGCAGCGCATCCGCACTGCCGCCGTAGCGGATCGCCCCGTCGGGAGGCAACATCTCGCGCAGGCGCGGCTCCACCTCGGCCTCAATGAGCGTGACCACGTCCTGAAGGCTCATCCCATCCGGCTGGCTGATGAAGAGCGAGATTGTGCGCCGCTTGTCGCGCCGGTTGATGCTGGCCGGGCCAACGGTCCGCTCGATCGTGACAAGCTCGCTTAACGGCACCACTGCGCCAGAGGGCGTGGCGATGGGTAGCGCGCCGAGGCTGTCCGGATTGTCCCAATCCTCTGCCCGCAGAATGATGTCGAGCCGCTGCTCCCCATCGAAAAACTCACCCAGATAGAGCCCGTTGCCGACCGCACGCACGATATTGGCCATTTGCGAGCGCGACAGCGCCCCTTCCAGGATCCGTTCATCATTGGGGATGATCCGCAGCTCCGGTTGTGCCGGCTCCGGATTGGGATTGACCCGCACATTGGCATCCACGGGCAAGAGCTCGCGCAGCATGCGCTGGCCTTCCAGCGCCACCGCTGCAATGGCCTCGATGTCCGCAGATTTGAAGTGCAGCGCGACGCCCGCTCCGTCTCCGTCGAAGCCACCGAACAGGTTCCCCTGCTGGGCGAAGGCCTGGGTATCCGGCAGCCCCACCAGCACTTCTTGACGCATGATGGTGGCCAGCTCGTTCACTTGGGACTGGTCCATAACCCGCGCGCCGATGGTGCCGCCCCCGGGCCAGCCCAGGACATAGTAGTTGCGCAGCGCCGGCTCGCGCGTGCCCTCCATAAACGGTTCCATGCGCTCTTGGATTGGTTGGGCGACTTCCTCGTCGATAAAGTCGATGGTCACGCCATCGGGGAAGTTGAACCACACATCCACCGCGTCCCGTTTCACCGGCGGCAGATAGTTCAGGCTCGGCGTCATGGCCCAGGTGCCCACACCGGAGCCGACGATCAGCACACCGATCCACAGCCAGCGGCGCAGCGGCGTGTCCGTGAGCGCCATAATGCGGTTGGCCATGCCCTCCCAAAACGGATGACGCTCCATCTGGGATTCGCGCTGGCGCACGAAATAGCGCGCGCCCGCCGGCAGCACCGTCAGCGCGACGATGAGCGAGACCGTCACCGCAATGGCAATGGTCAGGGCCAGATCGGCGAAAAGCTGGCCTTCCACGTCCTTGATGAAGATCACGGGCACGAAAATCGCCACCGTGGTGGCGGTGGAGGCCAGCAGCGCGCCCCAGACTTCGCTGGCGCCTTTTTCCGAAGCTTCCTCCACATCCGTGCCCTGTTCGCGCAGGCGCACGATGGTCTCCAGCACCACGATGGCCGCGTCGAGCACCATGCCCGTGGCGAAAGCGAGCCCCGCCAGTGAGATCACATTGATCGTGCGGCCCGCGCCGTCGAGCACGAGGAAGGTGGTGAGCAGGCAGATCGGGATCGTTGAGGCGATGAGAAAGGTGGCCCGTGGGCGTCGCAGGAACAGCCACAACACTCCGATGGCAAGCCCCACGCCAATGGCCAAGTTCCCCGTGAGCAAGCTAATCGCGCGGACAATAAACACTGACGGATCGAAAGACTGCTGAATGTCGAGCTGACGTTCGGCAAAGGGGCCTTCCCGCATTTCGTCGATAACAGTGCGCACCGCGTTGATTGTGCTCAACACATTGGCGTTATTGTCCCGCAAAATGCGCAATGAGATGGCCGGATTGCCGTTCTGATAGGCGAAATCGCGCCTCCGGGCCTCACCCACGCGGATCTCCGCCACATCGCTGAGGCGTACCGGCTGGCCGTCGCGCCATTCCAGAATGAGATTGCCCAGATCCTCCGGCTCGAAGCGCCCTTCGAATTGCAGCATGTATTGCCGTCGGCCGACATTCACAAACCCGCCTGAAACATCGTCCGGCCGGCCGATGGTGGTGGCCATGGCGGGAATGTTGATGCCGTACTCAGCCACGAGGAAGGGATCGAAAACCACCTGGAGTTCCGCTTCCGAACCGCCCCCATTCCCAATGGTGACGCCGCCGACGCCCGGCACCGCTTCCAGGCGCGGAATGACGTAATCCTCGATGAATCGCCGGTACTCGGCGATGGGGCGGGGGTTTCCGGGCAGGGCCTGGACGAAATAGTAGATCAGCGTCGCATTGGCATCATCGCCAAAGGCGCCGCCCATATTGAGCGAGGGCGGATCCGCATCGGCCGGCAAGGGCGGAACGCGATTGAGCCGGTTCAACACATCCAGGACCGTGGCGTCCATATCCGTATCGAGCGTGAACTCCATCTCGATCCAGGAAAACCCCGCATTGGCCTGGCTGCGCATGACCACCAGGCCTGGAGTGCCTTGGAGCACGTCTTCCAAGGGTTCCAGGATCTCTGCTTCCATTTCGCTGGGGGAGGCGGCCCGCCAGGCGGTCGTGATCCCGAGCCGCGGGCGTTCGATATCCGGGAAGAGCTGAACGGGCAGGCTGCGCACACTCATCAGGCCCAGCCCCGCCAGGATCGCCACCACAACCGCCACAGCGGCCGGGTTGCGGATACATATGCTGATGAACCCCATGGATCCCACGACCCCCCTTATCATTTCGCAGATCTTGAAGCGCACAATGACGTGCGGCTGTCGTGAAATCACGAGCCGTTTTGGGAAACCACGCTGAAGGGGGAAGCCCCCGCGACGAACGTCGCACCGGGCCGCCGGTCGGTTCGAATTGACAACCCCGGCTCACCCCTGGATGCTGACACTTGTCCTAGGGGCGCCCCGGTTAAGGGGCTGAGATCGGGCAAGACTTGGTGCACGGCTTACGAGCCGCCCGGGCGCCGCCCAGTCCCTTCGAACCTGATCCGGTTAGAACCGGCGGAGGAAAGGACAGGCGCGCGCAGGCTCGGCAGAAGCAAGCCACCAAACCGCCGCCAGGCCCCGACCGCTGTGCCGGATCTTTCTCCAACGCTGTAGCGAGAAGAAAGACCGACCATGTCCCACGCCCTCAATCGCGCTCAAGCCGAGCAGATCCCGGTGACGAACGAGACCGTCACCACTGGCCCGCTGCCCGCCTCCACCAAGATCTATGTGCCGAGCGAAGGCACGCACAACGTGCCTGTCGCCATGCGGGAAATCGCGTTGACCGGGGATGAACCCTCGGTGCGGGTCTATGATCCGTCCGGCCCCTATACGGATCCTGCCCAGACCATTGACATCACCAAGGGCCTGCCGACCCTGCGCCGCCCCTGGATCGAGGCGCGCGGCGATGTGGAAGGCTATGCCGGCCGTGAGCGCAAGCCTGAAGATGACGGCCTGAAGCCGGGCGAAGCGTTGACCGTGCCCGTCTTTGATCGTGCCGGGCGCGAGCCCCTGCGCGCGCAGGCCGGCAAGCGCGTGACGCAGCTTGAATATGCCCGCGCCGGGGTGATTACGCCGGAAATGGAATATATCGCTACCCGGGAAAATCTCGGCCGCGAGGCCCTGTTGCGCCAGATGGCCGAGAAACGCGGCGGGCGCGCCCGCGACGGCGAGAGCTTTGGCGCCGCCGTTCCCGACTTTGTCACGCCCGAATTCGTGCGCGATGAAGTGGCCCGGGGCCGCGCTATCATTCCGGCCAATATCAACCATCCGGAAACCGAGCCAATGATCATTGGGCGGAACTTCCTGACCAAGATCAATGCCAATATCGGCAACTCAGCGATTACGTCTTCGGTGGCGCAGGAAGTGGACAAGCTCGTCTGGTCCACCCGCTGGGGCGCGGACACGGTGATGGATCTGTCCACGGGACGGCATATCCATACCATCCGGGAGTGGATTATCCGCAATTCAGCCGTGCCCATCGGCACTGTGCCCATCTATCAGGCTCTCGAAAAAGTGGGCGGTATCGCCGAAGAGCTGACCTGGGATATCTATCGCGACACGCTGATCGAGCAATGCGAGCAGGGGGTGGACTACTTCACCATCCATGCCGGTGTGCGACTGGGCTATATTCCGCTCACGGTGGACCGGGTGACAGGTATTGTCAGCCGTGGCGGTTCCATCATGGCCAAGTGGTGTCTGGCGCATCACAAGGAGAATTTCCTCTATACGCATTTTGAGGACATCTCGGAAATCATGGCGGCCTATGATGTGAGCTTCTCGCTGGGCGATGGTCTGCGCCCGGGCTCGATCGCAGATGCCAATGACGCTGCGCAGTTCGCGGAGTTGGAAACGCTGGGCGAGCTGCGCCGCATCGCCGACCGGCACAATGTGCAGGTGATGATCGAAGGCCCCGGCCATGTGCCGATGCACAAGATCAAAGAAAACATGGAAAAGCAGCTCGAAGTCTGTGACGAGGCCCCGTTTTATACGCTTGGGCCGCTCACCACGGATATCGCGCCGGGCTATGATCATATCACCTCAGGAATCGGCGCGGCCATGATTGGGTGGTTCGGCACTGCCATGCTGTGCTATGTGACGCCCAAGGAGCATCTGGGCTTGCCTGACCGGGACGATGTGAAAGTCGGTGTGGTGACCTATAAGATCTCCGCCCACGCCGCCGATCTGGCCAAAGGGCATCCGGCGGCCCAGATCCGCGATGATGCGCTGTCGAAGGCCCGTTTCGAATTCCGCTGGCGGGATCAGTTCAACCTGTCACTGGATCCGCAGACGGCGGAGGACTTCCACGACCAGACCCTGCCAGCCGAAGGCGCCAAGGTCGCGCATTTCTGTTCCATGTGTGGACCGAAATTCTGTTCCATGCGGATCAGCCAAGAAGTGGCCGACGCGGCGCGGGGGCAGAACTTTGTGGTGGATGCGGAAGAGGGCATGCGCCAGAAATCCGAGGAGTTCCGGGCAAGGGGCGCCCAGATCTACCAGCCGGTCTCGGAGTAAGGCAGACGCCGGCGTGGGGGATTATCCCTGCGCCGGCGGCTCCCACAATTCGATGGGGTTGCCTTCTGGATCATGGATGCGGGCAAAACGGCCGATCTCGGAATCCCATTCGGCGCGGGTTTCCACGGCAATCCCCGCCGCTTTCAAACGGGCCAACAGGGCATCGAACTCGCTGACGCGAAAATTGATCATCCAGCGCTGTTGCGGGTCGCCGAAATACTCCGTGTCATGCTCAAATGGCTGAAACACGGTGGGCCCGGCCTCTTGGGGCCAGTAGCCGCGGCTCATATCAACGCCCAAATGGGTCGTGTACCACTCTGCCAAAGCCTTCGGGTCGCGGGCCCGAAAGAATACACCACCGATTCCCGTTACGCCGGCCATGGAAGCCTCCTTTACGTGGTTAGAGCGCTTTCAGGAAAAGTGTGCGCGGTTTTCCGCCCGGAAAGCGCGCCAAACCAAAGACCGAGAGCCGTTTCAATGATCTGGTTTTCATTGAAACGGCTCTAGTGCCACCGCCCATAGCGCAAAAGATCGAAGCAGGCATCGATGCAGGCTTGGAGCGTGGCGCGGGTCTCTTCAAACTGGTTCGCCAGGCGCACCACATCCGTGCCGCGGATGATCGCACCGGTGAATTGCTCCGTGTGCCACCCGGCCGGGGCGGGCAGCGGCGGCAGGGTCCGGAAGCTATTCACAGGGTAGGGGCGGACGTAGAAATACGGCTCATTAAACAGGGTGTCGCCGGGCGACAGGCCCACACCCACCGCCGGCACACGCTCAAGATCGCCTTCTTCCAGCGGAAGTAGCAGGCCGAGATCATAGTGGTGCGGCCAGATCCGCGCCTCGGTCGGGCCCGGGCGCCGATGGGGCAGGGCGGCGCGGATGTCCTGGAACAGCAGATCCGCATTGGCAAACCAACGCCCCAGCTCCATCACCGCGGGATCGTTGCGCCTGAGACCATAGGGTTGGCCGTGCTGCACGGCGTGGGCCGGCAGGGTGTAGGGGAAGCCATAGCCGAAGCTCAACGGATCAATGCCGAGCTGGGAGGCTTGCATCTCCGCCCATCGGGCAATGTCCCGCTCGGTTTGCATCAGCAGATCCTGGCGCGCGATGACCTTGCCGTATTGAACCATCACCAGGCTGCCTTCCACAAAGGACAGCCCCATGCGCGCGATCCCGTCCTTGGCGGGCAGATCCCGTGAGAACAGGGTCTGCCGCGCGTCGTCCCAGCTCAGATTCATCTGGCTGTCATCGGCCCGGGCCGAGAGAGCGGCGCGCGCAATGCGCGCCAGCCATTGGGCCGCGTGATGGGTTTCGATGCGGGCACGTTCAAGGTGCCCGGGCGGGGGATGCCCCAGACGTTTCCAAAGCGCGCGGCGGTGGCTCATGGGCTCTCTCCGGGTTCTGCGCCGTGTCAACGGGGGGCATCCGGGCCGGTGGATTACTCCTCCGTGGGGCCCGTTTCATCCCCCGCGTCCTCTTCATCGCCGGAATCGCGATAGCGGTCAAACCACGCCAGGATGTATCCGACCTTTGCCATCAACTGGCTGGGCCGGCTCGCAATTCCGTGCGAGGCCCCCGGAATGCGGACCATCGCCGTATCCACTTTGCGCAGTTGGAGTGCTTGGTAATACTGCTCCGTTTCCGACATGGGCGTGCGCAGATCCGCGTCCCCCGTCAGCAGCATGGTCGGCGTGGAGACATTGCCCACCAGCGACAGCGGCGAGCGATCCCAGTATTGCGCCTGATCTTCCCAGGGAAGGGCCGTGAACCAGTAGCGCGAGAAGAAGGAATAGGCGTCCGCCGTCAGGGTGAAACTCGTCCAGTTGATCACGGGCTTTGCCACCACGGCGGCGGCAAATCGGTCCGTCTTGCCAACGATCCAGGCGGTCAACACGCCGCCGCCGCTGCCGCCGGTGACAAAGAGCTGGTCTGCGTCGATGAAGCCCGTCTCGATCATGGCATCGACGCCGGAGATGAGGTCGTCATAGTCCTCGCTCGGATAATTCTTGTCGATCAGCCGGGCGAACTCTTCGCCATAGCTCGTCGACCCGCGCGGGTTCACATAAAGCACCACATAGCCGGCGGCCGCGAAGAGCTGCACCTCGGAGGAGAACTCCGGGCCATAGGCCGTGTGCGGACCACCATGGATTTCCAGCAGCAGTGGATATTGCTGCTCCGGGTCGAAATTCGGCGGCGTCACGTACCAGGCCTGGATCTCGCGCCCATCCGCCGACGAGGGGTAGGTGATCTCGGTGACCGCGCCCAGCGGTTTGTGATCGAACAGATCGCCATTGAGATCTGTCAGCCGGCGCAGCTCGCTCCGGCGCGCGTTGGCCACGGCCAGGTCCGCCGGCCGGTCGCCGCCCCGCGTCACCACGGTGGCAAAGGCGCCATTGGCCGCGACGCTCACCGAGCCGCTGGTATAGGGCCGGCCGATGGCCGTGCCGCCGATACCCTCGGCCAGCACTTCACGGCTGCCCGCTTTCGTCACCGACAGCAGTTTGCGCACGCCGCGATCATCATAGAGCGTGTAGATGGATTCGTTGCCGGCCCACTGGGGCTGGCCCATGGAGAAATCGAAGTCTTCGGTCAGCACCCGGGTTTCCCCGGTTTCCCGATCAAGCAGCGACAAGCGCGCCAGATGATAACTGCTGCCCTCATCGTCAAAGCCTGTGTAAGCGATATAGCGCCCGTCCGGGGACACGGCGGGGCTACCGTCCGGGCCGTCCCGATCCGTCAGCGCCGTCATGCTGCCGTCCGCGAGCGAGACTTCATAAAGCTCGCTGCCGAAGGGCACATATTCCCAGTCTTCCCGGCGGTTGGCGGAGATGATCAGGCTCTCCCCGTCCGGGGTCCAGGCCGGCGTGCTCGAATGGTTGAAGTCACCGCTCGTGACCTGGCGCGGCGTACCGCCCTCGGCCGGGACCACAAACACATGGGAGAAGCTGTGGGGCAGGAAGCCCGCGCCGTCGAAGCGATAGGTCAGCCGGTCAATCACGATGGGGGCGTCGGCCCACTCCGCACCGCGCGGGGCGCTCGGCAGGCTTGCCAGCGGTTTGGGTTGAGAAGGGACATTCATCACAAAGGCGAGCTGGCTGCCGTCGGGCGACCACACCAGATTGCGCGGTGACTGGGTCAGGTCGGCGATCTTGGCCGTGCGGCCCGTGTCCATCCAGCGCACATAGATCTGCGGCGAGCCTTCCGCGGCCGTGATATAGGCCAGGCGGGTTCCGTCCGGCGACCAGCGCGGCATGCTGTAGCTGCTGGCATCAGCCAGCAGCGGCTGGTGGTTCTCGCCATTCGCATCGATGGTCCACAGGCTGCCCCGCCGGCGGTCTTTCATGATGTCCATGCTGGTGCGCACATAAACGACCTGGCGGCCATTGGGCGCGATCTGCGGGTCATTGGCATATTCGAGCTGGAACAAATCCAGCAATTCGAACTGCGGCGTTTCCGCCGCCGCCGCTGCCTCGTCCGCTTGGGCCCAGACCGGGGTGCCCATCGCCAACAGGGCGGCAAGCCCCAGCATGGCGCTCCATCGCTTCAACCTGCCCGTGTTGTTCATGCGTCTCGCCTCCCAGTGTGCCGAAATGACGCGCAGTGTATGCCTTTCTGCGCGCTTGGCCAATAAACCTGGATCACGCGGGCCTCACGGGAGTGTTTTGCCCCTCTCCGGGTGTTCACGCTAAACTGAGGATGAGGGTAATAAGACCCACGGGGTCGGCGTCATGAATGCCGGTCCTGGAGGGCTGAAGGGGAGAAACCGGATGCGGCGCGTCCTGGCTGTACTCGTCGTGCTTGTTCTGTGCATTGTGGGGATCATGATTGGGCGCACTCTTGCGGTGCCGTCGGCACGCTTGCCTGTGCCCGAGCCTGCCCCGTTGACACTGGACGGGAACGCAATCGCAGGGCGCCTGGCCGAGGCGCTCCGTATTCCGACGCTCTCTCTTGTGCCTGGCCGCGCAGGCGCCAGCGAGGAGAGCTTCCGCGCCTTCCGCGCCTGGCTGGCGGAGACGTATCCCGCCTTCCATGCTGCCACCACCCTTGAGACGGTGGGCACCCATACACTCATCTTCAAATGGGAAGGCAGTGGGTCCGACCAGGCGCCGGTGGCCTTTCTGGCGCACCAGGACGTGGTGCCCGTAGAGCCGGACACCTTGGCCGACTGGACGCATCCGCCCTTCGACGGCGTCATTGCCGATGGGTATGTCTGGGGCCGTGGGGCGCTCGACATGAAAAGCATCCTCGTGACAGTGGTCGAGGCGGCAGAGCGATTGGCGCAAGAGGATTTCCGCCCGACCCGGGATATCTACTTCTTCTTCGGTCATGACGAGGAAGTGGGCGGTGAGGACGGCATGGCGGCGGTAAAGGCGCTGATGCTGTCGCGCGGCATTCGCCTGGCCTGGACCCTGGATGAGGGCAGCTCCATCATTGAAGGGCGCAGCTTTCTCGGCGTAGAGCCGGACGTCGCGCTGATCTCCACGGCGGAAAAGGGCTACCTCACGCTCGCACTGACCGCTCAAGACCCCGGCGGTCATTCCTCAGTACCCCGCAACGATACGGCCATCAGCCGCCTGGGCCGCGCCTTGGCCCGGTTGAGCGAGCGTCAATTCCCCGCTCGTATCGATGCGCAGACGGAACAGTTCCTGCGCGCTGTGGCTTCAGAGCAGGATTTTCTGACCCGCTTTCTGGTGGCTAATTTGTGGCTCACGGCGCCGCTTGTCGAAAGCCAGTTGCTCGCCAATCCCACCACGGCCGCGCGCCTGCGCACGACCACGGCCGCGACAATGATCGAAGGGGGCACGGCGGAAAATGTGCTGCCGCAAAACGCGACGGCCACGGTGAATTTCCGTATTCACCCCAGCGACACCATTGAGAGTGTGATCGCGCGGGTGGAGCGGGTGATCGCCGATGAAGCGATCACGGTCCGTGTTGCCGGCATCAGCCCGCCGGGCGAGCCGAGCCCGTCCGGTGCCGTGGACGGGGAGGGCTACCGCATCATTGAGGGCGCGGTCGGGTCCGTATTCGGCCCTATTGTTGCGGCGCCTAGCCTGACGGTGGCCGGCACTGACAGCAAGCACATGGTGGCTATTGCCGATGATACGTATCGCTTTGCGCCGTTCCGTCTGACACCGGAGGATCTTGCCGGCATTCACGGGACGAATGAACATATTCCGGTCGCACAACTGCCCCGCATGGTGGCTTTCTACGAAACGGTGCTACGTCATGCGGGTGACTAACGACCGGAACACCCCTGCGCGCCTTTGGACCCGCCGGATCAGCATTGTGTTCGGTGCCGTTCTGGCGCTGCTCGGTGTCGGCGCGCCGGGCCTGGGGATCGTTGGTTTCTCCGTGCCCGGATTGGCCAATCCCAGCTGGGCCGGCATGCCCGACGAACGGGCAGAGCGCGCGGTTACCTTGACGGTGATTGCTCGCGGCGCAGTGCCAGCCAAAGGCCAGGTGGTGGCGAGCCTGTTCACCAATCCCAGGGATTTCCTGCGTCAGCCCGCCATGCGGCTTGCGGCGCCGGTCACGGCGACCGGCGATGCGGTGGTGGTGTTCGAGGGACTGATGCCAGGGGACTACGCGCTCAGCGTTATCCACGATGAGGACAGCAACGGGCGGCTCAATCGCAACTTTTTAGGCATTCCCACTGAGCGGTTCGGTTTTTCCAACAATATCCGTCCGCGTATGCGTCGCCCCGATTGGACCGAGGCGGCAATTACCGTGGAGGACCCAGGCGGCGAAGTCATCATTGAGCTGAAGACCCTGTAAGGCCTGCTTAGTCCACGCTGCGCTCGGCCCGGTCGCGGGTGAACTGGCGTTCCAGTTCCTCCCGCGAGCGCCGGGCGCTTTCCACGACTTTCTCCTCGTCCCCATAATGGGGGCGGTCTTCGATGAAGCGCTGAGTATCCTGATCTCGGAACACTTGCACGGCCCGGCGCGCATCGGCGGGCTTTTCGCCCAGGCCAATCAGCACGTCCTCCGCGAGCGCCAGCGAGGAATGGAACGTCTCGCGCTGCACCGCTGTCACGCCCAGATCCAAAAGCTCATAGGCATGGAAGCGGTCTCGGGCGCGGGCATAGATGGGCAGGTCTGGATAGGTGCGCCGCACCACTTGGGCGGTGCGGGTGATGTCCTCGGCATCGTTCATGGCCAGGATAATGGCGCGCGCCTCCCCGGCGCCGGCCGCTGCCAACAGGTCCGGGCGCGAGGCATCGCCGTAATAGACATCCGCCCCGAAGCGGCGCAGGAAGCCAATATGCTCCGCTCGCGTATCAAGCGCGGTGAACGCGATCCCTTTGGCCGCGAAGAGTCGCGCCGGGATCTGCCCAAACGGCCCAAAGCCGGCGACGATGATGTGGCCGCCCTCATGGCTGGGCATGTCATCGGCCTTGTCGCTGGGCGGTTCGGTCAGCCAATGCGCGCCTTGTTCGGCAATCCAAAACAGGATGGGCGTTGCGGCCATGGACAGGGTCACCGCCACGGCCAGTTCGTTTTCCAAGGTGCCGGTCATCAGTCCGTTTTGCAGCGCCACGCCGAAGACCACAAAGGCGAACTCGCCCCCTTGCGCCAGGGCAATACCCAGATAAAGAGCGCTCACCGTGGGCAAGCCCCGCCACAGGCCCACCGCGATCAGCACCCCCGCCTTCACCGCAACCAACCCGAACGCCATGATCAAAATGCGCGCCGGATTGTCGATGAGCAGCCCCAGATCAAGAGCCATACCCACGGCGGTGAAGAACACACCCAGCAGGATGCGCTCAAACGGTGCGATATTGGCCTCGATCTCGTGGCGATACTCCGAGCCGCCGATCAGCACGCCCGCCAGGAAGGCCCCCAGTGCCGCCGAAAGCCCGACATATTCCATGAGCAGCGCAACCGCGACGACTGTCAGGAGCGCGGCCGCCGTCATGCCTTCCTCAACGCCCGTCGCCGCCACGAAGGCGTAGACGTAGTGCAGCACATAGCGGCCTACGATGAGGACAAGGGCGATCACCCCCACCATGCGCCCCAGATCCCACAGGGTGAACGGGTCACCTGTGCCGGCATTGCTCACGATGGGAATGAACGCGATGAGCGGGATGGCCACCAGATCCTGAAACAACAACACGGCAAAGCCCATGCGCCCGTGGCGCTGAGCGAGCTGACCTTTCTCGCCCAGGAACTGAAGCACAAAGGCGGTGGAGGAGAGCGCCAGCGCCGCGCCCACCACCACTGACTGGCCCAGCGGATAGCCAAATTGCACGCCGATAAAGGCCAGAATGGCCGTGGTGGCGGCAACCTGGGCGGTGCCGGCGGCGAAGATATCCGCCCGCATGGACCACAAGCGCTGCGGTCGCAATTCAAGGCCGATGAGAAACAACAGCAGCACCACGCCGAATTCGGCCAGGTGCAGGATTTCGTCCACGTCCTCGTCCGCGTCGACAAAGCCGATGCCCGCCGGGCCAATGACGATGCCGGCGATCAGATACCCCACCACACTGCCCAGGCCCGCGCGTTTGGCCACAGGGGCAAAGAACGCGGCGGCACAGAGCAAAATGGCCGCGAGGGTGAGTTCAGTCATGGGCTTGCCCCTCACGCTGCGTGAACCCGGCCGCGCCTGCGCGAAGGCACGAACCGGCAACGGGTCGGTGGAGAGTGTCCACCCTAGCGCGCTTTCAGGAAAAGTGTGTGCGGTTTTCCGCCCGGGAAGCGCGCTAAACCAAAGACTAAGAGCCGTTTCAATGATCTGGTTTTCAGTGAAACGGCTCTAATGTCCGTCTAGGGCAAGAATGCGGGGGAGGGGTCACTGTCGCGCCCAGGGCTGGCCTGGATGCCCGGCGCGGCGGCGCGACATTTTGGTACAACTTGGGACCACTTCGGCACAGTCCTGCGACAGGGTTGGTGTTTTCTCTTTACGCGGCCGGCATGGGCGGTGGGTCACGGCGAGAGAGAGGCGGCCCCGCAGTCCACACTGGTCTCGTTTATGGCGCTTGGTCGTTGCGGACCTCCGGCTCTGCCCCCAACATGGCCAGAGGTCGACCGGGCCCGTCGGCCGGCCGGTGTGACCCTTTATCCCTCCTCACGCTCACACCGGCCGGTTGCTTTTTGGATGCGTGCGCCCTATCTGCGGGCGCAATGCAATGCTCAGACACAGGGCTCAGGGCTCAGGGCTCTGGGCTCTGGGGTCCGGGCGTAGGGCTCAGGCTTCGTCCGCGACCCGGATCATCCGCTTGCCGCGGTTTTCCCCGGCCAACAGGCCGATCAAAGCGCGTGGGGCGCTTTCCAGGCCATCGACCACATCTTCGACCACCGACAGTTGTCCACCGGAGAGCCAGCCCGCCAGCGTGGCCTCGGTCTGGCGTTCATCCTGAGGGTAATCCATGGCGATAAAGCCCTGCATCTTGAGGCGCTTCACCACCACCAGCCCCGGCACGTTGCGCGGACCGGACGGCGTGGCGGTGTCATACTGAGAAACCGCACCGCAGCAGATCACCCGTCCGAACGGGTTCATCTGGAACAGGACGGTTTCCAGAATCGGTCCGCCTACATTGTCGAAGTAAACGTCAATGCCATCGGGGGCGGCCCGCTTGAGATCCTTGAACAGGTTGCCCGCTTTGTAATCAACCGCGGCGTCATAGCCCAGCTCTTCCGTCAGCCAGCGGCATTTCTCCTCACCGCCTGCAATGCCGACGGCGCGCGCGCCCATGATCTTGGCCATCTGGCCCGCGAAGACGCCGACTGAGCCAGCGGCGGCGGAAATCACTACGGTTTCGCCGGCCTTGGGCTCACCGATTTTGCTAAGGCCGTAAAAAGCGGTCTTGCCCGCAATGCCCAGTGCCGACAGGTGATGGGTGAGGGGGCGGTGATCGCCAATCCGCGCCAGGCCTCGTGCCTCGGTGACCACATAATCCGCCCACGCCCCTTCACAGCCCACGACCATGCCCGGCGTAAAGTCAGGCGCGTTACTGGCCACCACCTGACCGATGATATAGGCGTGCATCACGTCGCCCGCCTTCACCGCGTCGCGATAGGTGGCGCCCTGCATCCAGGCACGGTTCGCCGCGTCCTGTGAGATCAGCAGTGTGCGTACCAAGACCTGGCCTGGTCCCGGCGTCGGCACTGGCCCCTCGCGCATGGCGAAATGGTCCAGGCTGAGTGCGCCTTTGGGGATTTCTTGCAGAATGATCTGACGGTTGGTGGTCATGGCGTCCTCCGATCGTTGATTTTGACTCATGGCTTCGAGGCGGGCGGACGGGGCATCAACGTGCCGCCGCGCGGATTGGAAAAGGGGTTAAGCGGCAGCGGCCAGCGCAGGACCGGGCGTCGCGGCGCATCCGGGTCGATGTCGCCGCCGGAGTATCCGCTAATGAGGCGGAAGGCGATCACGACGCCTGCAATGCCAAACAGAATGCCGCCCACCGCTTGCCCGATCATAACGCCCGGCGCACCGCCCCAATAGGCACCCAGCGCGACGAACGGAATCGTGCCCAGCGTGTTGCGGCCCCAGTTCAACAAGGTCGAATAGAACGGCCGATTGAGATTGTTAAAGGCAGCATTAGAAACGTACAGCGCCCCGTTGAAGAAAAAGAACAACGCGAGTGGCCCGCAGAACAGATAGACGATCTCCCGGCTCAAACCCTCCGCCGAGAATAAATCGCCGATGGGCGCGCGTAAGGCGAACAGCAGTGCCGAAACCACCACCACATACAACGCGACGAAGCGCAGGCCCTCCACCAGCGTCTGGCGCACCCGGTCATGGCGCCGGGCGCCAAAATTCTGGCCGATGATTGGTCCCACTGCGCCCGATAGCGCGATCACCACCGCGAAGGCGATGGGCGTCAGGCGCCCGACAATGGCCATGCCCGCCACCGCCTTGTCGCCAAAGGCCGCCATCGTCGCCGTCACATAAGCCGCGCCGAACGGTGTGGCGACATTGGTCAGCACGGCTGGCACGGCCAGTCCCAAAATCGCATTCAAGTCTGCTGTGACGCCCTTCAAGGTCGGCCAGGCCAGGCCGCCGTGATAGCGGAAAATCGGCCACAGCCCCGCCCCGAACACCGCAAAGCGGGCCACCACCGAGGCGTAGGCAGCCCCGTCGAGTTTGAGATCCAGGGCGAAAATGAAAATCGGGTCGAGCACCAGATTGACCGCGCCCCCCGCCAGCGTCGCCCACATGGCCCGTGATGCATCCCCATGCGCCCGCAAGACCGCTGTCGCCGCCATGCCCACCAACAGTACCGGCATGGTCGGCACAATGATCCGTGTGTACGAGGTCGCCAGGCGCAGGGTCTCGCCGTCCGCGCCCAACAGGCCCAACAACCACGGGACCGCCAGCCATAGCGCCGCCGCGATGATCACCGCCAGACCGGCCCCAAAAGCCAGCACATGGCTGGCATAGGCGCGGGCTCGCTCCGGCTGACGCTCGCCCAGTGAGCGAGCGACAAGGGCGGCCGTGGTGATCGACAGGCCAATGCCCACCGAGATGGAGAACAACAAGATGGCGCTCGCATAGCCGACAGCCGCCGCCAGCTCTGCTTCCCCCAACATGGAGATGAACACCATGTCGATGAGATCGACGACGAACAAAGCCATCAGGCCCACGCTGCCGGTGAAGGACATCACCGCCACGTGGCGCATCAGGTTGCCGTTGAGGAATTTGGGTTCCGGGTCGGCCATGGGGCGCGTGTGATCCTCCCCGGATCGGCTGGGTCTCAGACGCGGATGGGTCTAGGACACGGTGGGATACAGTGACTGGCCGCGAGTGTGGGTCTACCCAATGGCTTTGCCAAGCGCCAATCGGATCGATGGCCTTGCGCGCGACGGTGGGCGTTCAGTCCAGGCGCGGGGTGTCGTCAGGCCAATAGGTGAGCTGGGCAATGGGGTGCGCCGTGCCGGTGATAGCAATCCCCGCAAGACCGCCTGCCGCCTGGACGTCCAGCGCCACATCAAGGGCACCGCCGGGCATCACCACGTGCAGTCGCGCGTCCACAAGCCCGAGCGCGAAAGCCGCCGCCGCCGCTGCCGAGGCACTGGATCCGGACGCCGGTGTCGGCCCGGCCCCCCGTTCGAAAATCCGCAGCGCCAGGCGATCCCGGGCTTCAGGCGCGGCCCACTGTAGGTTGCAGCCTCGCGCAAAAACACCCGTTTCGCCTGGTGCTGGCTCATCCGCGATGGCCCGCAAGGCGGCCCGGTCCCAATCTGCGAAGTCAGCGGCCGGGAGTGCGTCCGGCTGGTCAAGGAAACAGACGCAATGGGGATTGCCGACACTGACCGGCACGAACCGGGCGCTGCGCTGGGCGGGCATGGCGGCCAGCACGGGCGCGACCACCCCGGCAGGGCTTGCGTCCAGGGCGGTCCATGCCGGTGCGCAAAGGCCCACGGCATCGGGCCCGAAGCGCGGTATCCCGACATCCAGCGTGAAGATCGCGCCCGCCCGGTCGTCCAGGCGCACCCGAACCCGCTCTTCATGGCCTGGGATGCGGGTCACCAAGGTCGCTGTGGTGCCGGCTGGCCCCTCCAGACGGCCGGTGCCCAGCAGGTGCCGCGCGAAGATGCGCAGGCCGTTGCCGCTCTTTTCCGCCAGCGATCCATCCGGATTGTAAATCTCCACCCCGAACCCGTTAGGGTGATCAAGGGGACCCAGCAACAGCCCTTCCGCGCCGATCCCCTGGTTCACATCGCAGACCGCCCGCACGAATGCTGGCGCCAGCCACCCGTTGGGGCGCGGCAAAGGGCCCGAGACCTGTGCTGGATCGAGCACCAGATAGCTATTGCCCAAGGCTTGATATTTTGTCAGTGGCAGTGCGCGGCGGCTCATGCGGGTCTCCGTGTCGGGCGTGAGACGCGACCCTAGCGGCTTTGTCGCAGTCCGCCCAGGCGACCACGAGCCGGCCCGCTCTCGCCTCGCGCGTGCCGGGCTGAACGCCTTGAGAAAACGCTGGAAAATCGAGGTTTGACCATGGCGCCCCGGCGACGAAATTGTGTCGGTTCTGCAACATGTTTCCGGACGTTTCTTTGTTCGGCCCGAATTAAGCCGAAAAGAATTGACCCATCCCGGGCCAGGAGCGAGCCTACCGCTATCTGTCGTGCTGGCTCTGTCTTTCGTCGCATGCCGCGTCCGTTGGACCGGGCCCGCACCTCACTTGTCGCAAGAGCCGTCATTCGTTTTGGTTGCTGAAGGGCGAAGGGTGGATCGGGTGGCACGACCAACGGGGTCCCAGAGAAGGCGAAACGCCCACGGGACCGCCGGGTTCTGGAAGGAGGACTGGTCAGGCACGGGGCGTCGTCTCGCTGGGACGGTGGCCCAAAAGAATTGTGCGGAAGAAGCCTGAAGCGCAGATGCGCGGAAGGTGGCGCAAGGAACGGCCCATTCGAACACGGCAACAGTGGGGGATGGGGCAGGGAAGGCGGAAAACCGTCTCCTGGTTTTGGATGCTCAAATAGTCAACGGGGGTTGAACCTATGTCAGCCAATGACTCGCGCACCTATCGTGCGCTCCTGCTTGCCGGCGTCGCGGCGTCGGTCCTCACCTTTAACGCTCCTGCTTTCGCGCAGGATGCTGAAGAGGCCGAGGAAGAAGACCGCGTGACCGTGACCGGGACGCGTATTGCGAACCCGAACATTCTGGCGACGAGCCCGATCACCTCGGTTGACTCGCTGGACTTTTCGCTCGGCAACAGCGTCAACGCCGAGCAGTTCCTGAACACGCTACCGCAGGCGGTTCCGGGCTTCGACGCGACGTCGAACAACCCGGGTATCGGTGAGGCCACCGTTGATCTGCGCGGCCTCGGCGACATCCGCACACTGGTCCTGGTGAATGACCGGCGTTACGTGTCCTCAAACCAGAACCCGGGTGTCGTCGACCTGAACACCATTCCCGCGTCGCTGATTGACCGCGTGGACATCGTGACCGGCGGTGCATCCGCCATCTACGGTTCTGACGCTGTCGCTGGCGTCGTAAACTTCATTCTGAAGGATGACTTCGAAGGCATTGAGCTGGATACGTCGTACCAGTCGACCGAAGAAGGCGATGCCGAGGTGTTCAACACCTCCTTCACTGCCGGCACGAACTTTGACAATGGTCGCGGCAACGTGACGGTCTTCGGGTCGTACACCAATCGTAAGTCCGCCTTCCAGGCTGATCGTGAAGAGTCGGCGTTCTCGTTGGTGGACACGGGCCGTGAGGGTGGCTTGCAGCAGACCGGCTCCGTGAATATCCCGTCGACCTTCGTGTTCGACACGGGCGTGGACTTCACCGCTGCTGGCGTTGCCAACCCGCCTTGTGAAGGCGAAGGCCTGGAACTTGATGCGGGCGGATTCTGCACGACCGATAGCTTGGGGTACCTCTTTAACCCGACTGGGCAGGGTGTCCTGCCGTTCATCAACTCCGGTCCAAACACCAGCCGCTACAACTATGCTCCGGATAACTACCTGCAGATCCCGCAGGAGCGTTATTCCATTTACGGCTCGTTTAACTACGACATCACCGACACTATCGAGGCTTACGGCCAAGCGATCTGGGTGTCGAGCCAGACTGAACAGCTGCTGGCCCCGACGCCGGTGTTCACCACGCTCACAGTGAACCTGGACAATCCGTTCTTGGCGGGTGACGAGCAGGCGCTGGCCGTTCTGGCTGCGGCGTCCACCGGGGACGCAGACGGCAACGGTGTTGCCGATGCGCAGATCCTCACCGGTCGTCGTCTGCAAGAAGTGGGCGGTCGCCTGTCGGACATCGACAACGACAGCTTCCAGTTCCAGGGCGGCCTGCGGGGCACGGTTTGGGATTGGAACTGGGACCTGTTCGGTTCCTTCGGCCAGGCGCGTTCGAGCATCATCCAGACGGGTAACGTGTCTCGCTCGGCTTACCAGGCAGCTGTTCGTGAAGGCCGCGCCAACATCTTCGTAGAAAATGGCGTGTCCGGCGATGTCGCCAGTGAGATTGAGCGGATTGGGGCGATCCAGGGTGTGACGGAGCAGACTGTGGTGTCTGGCTCTATGGCCGGTGACCTGGACATGATCAAGTCGCCATTCGCGGATACACCGTTCTCCGTGGCGTTCGGTGCCGAATACCGCGAAGAATCGCTGAACGTGCGTGTGGACTCCGTGCTGGGTCCGGATGTGGCCGGCTTTAACCAGGCGCCAGCGACTGCGGGCTCCTTCGACGTCTACGAATTCTTCGCTGAAGGCGCCTTGGTGCTGGTCGAAGATTATCGCTTCGTTGAGGACCTCTCCGTCACCGGTGCGTATCGCTACTCCGACTACTCGACTGTCGGTGCGGTGAATACCTACGCCCTGGGTGCAAGCTGGACCCCGATCGAAGGTCTGCGTCTGCGTAGTCAGTTCCAGCGTGCGGTGCGGGCGCCGAACCTTGGCGAACTGTTCCAGCCGCAGGTCAATGGCTTCCCGAACATCGCCGACCCCTGCTCGGGCGGCGTGAACGGCGGCTTCAGCGATGAAACGGACATCGATCAGTGTATCGCGAACGGTGTGCCGGCCGCTGCTGTCGGGACCGAAATCCAGGCCAATGCTCAGATCGAAGGCTTCTTCGGCGGCAACCCGGATCTTGGCGAGGAAATCTCCGACACCTTCACGATCGGTGCGGTGTTCGAGCCGACCTTCGTGGACAACCTCACGATCACGGTCGATTACTACGACATCCAGATCGAAGACGTGATCTCCAACATCCCGTCGCAGACCATCTTTGACCTCTGCTTCGTGCAGAGCCAGGGCCAGTTCTGTAATGCGATCCGTCGCTTACCGAACGGCGCTGTGGATGACTTCGACTCCTTCGCTCAGAATGCGGCCGAACTAGCTTCGAGCGGCGTGGATGTCTCGGTCGATTACAGCTACGACTTCGGTAAGTTTGGTAACTTCGGGGTGTACTCCCTGTTGTCCTACATCGAAGAGGCGTCCTTCCTGCCGCTGCCGACGTCCGACCTGATCGACTGCCCGGGCTTCTACGGTGGTGAGTGCGGTGAGCCGACGCCGGAGTTCAAGGCGAACACCCGCTTCGACTGGTCGCTGGGTCCGTGGGCCGCGCGCCTGCGCTGGACCTACATCAGCTCCGTCGAGGATGATGCGTTCCGCTCCGGCGGCGACACCGACCTCGCGGTGCCGGATGTGGATGCTTACAATCAGGTCGATCTGACCGGTTACTGGACGGTCAATGACAACGTGTTCCTGAGCGTGGGTGTGCAGAACATCTTCGACACAGACTACGTGATCATTGGCGATGGTTCCGCCGAGCAGTCCAACACCTACCCGGCGACCTACGATGTGTTCGGTCGTCAGTATTTCGGCCGCATCGTGCTGTCCTACTAAGACCGGTCGTATCACGCGATCCATTGGGCGGCGGACCTTCGGGTCCGCCGCTTTTTTTGTGATTATCGAGAAGGGGCGTTTGGTGCCGGAGCCACCAAGGCTCAGCTGTCCAAGGCATTGATCAGGGGGAGGAGGAACGGCCGGTAGCGCTCAGCAACGCCGATTGAGGTCTTGGAAATAGGTGAGCGCACCTGGACCGAACTGAACGTCGCGATCGCGCGTTTGTCCTGGTGAAAATCAAGGCATCGCGGATCCCAGTCGAGCCCCGCAGCGGCCACAAGAGTTCGGATCTGCCCTTCTGGATCTTCCGGAATGTCCTCATACTGAACGCGGGTGATCCGCGCGCCCAAGCGCTCTTCGAAAAACGCGGTGATGCGCCGATAGAGGCCATAGAAATGACCAATGGCGCCCAAATCATGGGACCAGTCATAGGCGCGCGGAAAGGCATGGCGAAAAATCGACAGGCTGGTATCCAGCGGATCGCGCCGGATATGGATGAAATGGGCTTCCGGAAACAGTCGTGCCAAAAGCCCGATACCGAGAAAGTTGATCGGCAGCTTATCCGTCACCAGCGGCGCCCCGCCCATGTCTGGCAGAGACGAGAGATAAGCCCCGCGCCACGTTTCCGCGTTCTGCGCCAGGAGTTGACTGGGTGATCCGTTATCAGACGGTTTGACCCGAGCCAACGCATCCTCCAGGATTTTTGCACCTGTCAGCACTTCACCCGCACCGAACACGCTGGGATGGGCGGCGAGGATACTCTCAGTCAGGGTCGTGCCCGACCGGGGCATGCCCACGATGAAGATTGGTCGGACCGGACTTGGCGCAGGTGTAAACTCTTCTGCATCCAGCACATCCTGCAGCGCCATGATCCGTGCCATGCGCTCTTCGGCGCCATTGCGGTCATAGACGGCGCCGTCCTTGGCGTAGGTCTGCGCAGTCAAGCGATTAGCCTGACTGTAGTAGTCGAACGCCCGATCATGGCGCGCGGCGCGATGGGCAATGTCCCCCAATGCAAAGCCCAGGGATGACAGCAGTTCCGCCGGCGCGTCGGCCCGTTTCCACAACCGTTCCATGGCACGGCGTCGCTCCGTTGTCACCTCCCCCCGCATCAGTGCCGTCCACTGAACATAAGCCCGGATCGAGCTCGGGTCGCGGCTGAGCGCTGCATCGCACGCGACGCGCGCCTGCTCTAATTCTCCCTGGAATGTGTAAAGGCGCGCCAATGAAAACGCCGCGTCGGAAGAGTCCGGCAGGGCCGCGGCGGCTCGGCTCAACGCCGCTTCGGCGGCGGCGAAATCCTGCGTGATCAAACAAATGCGCCCATAGGTCAGCGCATGGGTCGGATCGAGAGAGGGCGTGAGGGCGAAGACCTGTGCAAAGGACTTCTGAGCCGTGTGGATGTCGCCTGCTTCCAGATGGGCGCGGGCCAGCATTTCATGCGCCGCTGGATTGTTCGGTGATGCCTGTGTCCAGGCTGTCGCGATGCCGATCAAGCTGCGCCAATCCCGCTTGCGCAGGGCGACCGCCGCCAGGATGGTGTGGGTCTGATCCGGTTTCGCCCGAAATGCCGCCGCGCGCAGGGCCGCTGTTTCCGCCCGTGTCCCGTCGCCGACGGTCAGATGCAAGGCCGCGCTCTTTAGCGCGTCATCGACCGTGCCCACGCCCAGCGCCGCCAACCGGTCCAGCGCCGCGGCGGCGTCTGCCGGCTGTCCCGCCTGCTCCGCCGCCAGCGCCAGTTGCCGCAGCACCGGCACATTGTCCGGCTCCGCCTGGTTCGCCTTCCGGCATTCTGTTAACGCCCGTTTCGGCTGTCCCGTTTTGAGATAAACAGCCGCCAGATTGGTGCGGATCATGGCCGAGCGTGGCGCCCGCGCGAGGGCTCGGCGCAACAGCGCGCCTGCTTCCTCAAGCTGATTTTGAAACAGCATCAGCCCACCGAGCAATTGCAGCGCATCCGCGTGGGTGGGGTCCTGCTCCAATGCCTTGCGATACTGCTGCGCGGCGGCGGTCAGGTCACCGCGCGCCTGATGCGCGGTACCCGCATCAAGCAGGGCATCGATCGTGCGCGTCATGGCTGAGATCCTCGCGGCGGGGCGCCTTCCTTGCGGGGCGATGGGCGTGTCCTGTATGCTCTGATTTTCCGTACTCGCTGAACCGGGTCTTTACGCATCATGCCCATGTCGGATTTGTCGGACCCCGCCTTTCGCGCCCGCCTGGAGCAGGCGGCCCGGCTGCTCAATGGGGGCCAGGCGGCCGAGGCGCGCGCCATGTTGCAACAGTTGTTGGCTCAGGCGCCCAACTCTCCCACCGTTATATATCTCCTGGGCGGCGTGTCCAAACTTGAGGGCGACTTGGCCGGGGCGGAGGAGCGCTATCGGGCGTCCCTGGCCCTTGAGCCGCGCCAGCCACAAGTGGAAAACTCTCTGGGGGTGGTGTTGCGCGCGCGCGGGCGGCTGGGCGATGCGGTGGCGGCGTTCGGCCGCGCGGTGGATCTGGCGCCCACCTTGATCGAGGCGCGCTTGAACCTGGGTTTCACCGCTCTGGACGGTGGCCGGGCGGATGTGGCGTTGGCCGCGTTTGATGCGGCCCTCGCGGCCCATCCCGACCATGCCCGCGCCCTGACCGGCAAGGGCCAGGCCCTGTTGCGCCTTGATCGGCCGGGTGAGGCGCGGGCCTGCTTTCGCCAGGTCACCACCTGGGACCCCAAGGCGTCGCGTGCGGCCCATGGCGAGGCATCGAGCCTTTTGGCCATGGGCGCCCCGGCCGAGGCGTTGGATGTGCTCGCCAAAGCCATTGCGAATGAGCCCAAGGCCCCAGACCTTTTTCATCTGGTCGGGCGCGCGGCGTTTGCCGCCGGTCGTGCGGACGAGGCGGAGGCCGCTTTCCGCCAAGCCCTGGCATTGGCGCCGCAACACCTGTCCGCACACAGAGACTTAAGCCAGTTGCTTTATATGCAAGGCCATCAGGACAAGGTCTTTGACGCCTACAGCCATGCACTCGATCAGGCGCCGGATCATCCGGGGCTTCTCGCCGGTATGGCTGAGGTTGCGATCCTGACGGATGCACCTGATGAAGTTCTGGGCCGTCTGGCCGGGGCGGTGGAACGGGGTGTGACCGCGCCGTCGGTCCTTGATGCCTTTGGTCTGGCGCTGGCGGCATCCGGGCGCTACGACATGGCCGCTACCGTGCAAGAGCGCGCCATCACCGCCGCCCCGAACAATAAAGTCCTGGCACAGAACTATGCGGCGACGCTCCTACGCGCGCACCGGTTCGGCGATGCTGTCATGGCGACGAGCCGCGCCGTCACTCTCGATCGCTTCGATCAGATGAGCTGGGCGTATCACCTCACGGCCTTGCAATGCCTCGGTGATCCGCAGGCCGATGAACTCTTTGACCCTGCTACCTTTGTCGAGGCGCGCACCATCGCCACGCCCCCGGGGTATGATTCTCTGGAGGCCTTCAATAGCGCGCTCGCCGCCGATCTGGCGAGCCTGCATAAGATGAGCGCTGAGCCGTTCGACCAAAGCTTGCGCGGCGGTACGCAAGTGGAACTGAGCCGCCTGCCTAATCCACCCGAGACGGTCCGCTTGCTGAAAGAGGCGTTAGCCGCCAATGTGGCAGCCTTTATTCAGGGTCTGCCCGCGGCGCCGGCGCATCCCTTCCTGACGCGCAACACGGGGCAGTTCTCGTTTTCGGGCATGTGGTCTGTGCGCCTGCGCCAAGGGGGGCACCATGTGGGCCATGCCCACCCCCAAGGCTGGATCAGTTCCTGCTATTACGCCCATTTGCCTCGGGAAACTGCGGGCGATCCGGCCCGGCGTGGCTGGATTTACTTCGGGGTGCCGCCCATCAAGGGGCTGGAGACCGTGGCACCGGCCCATTATGTGGAGCCGCAAGAAGGTACCCTTGTTCTGTTCCCGTCCTATCTGTGGCATGGCACCGTACCCTTTGACGGCGACGACACACGCGTCACTGTCGCCTTTGACGCCGTTCCGGTGGCCAGCCCATGAGCCGCACGGACGCCACCGCCTGGGACGTCTATTGGCAGGGCGCGCGCGGTGCGGCGCTGGGCCCGGAAGGCGGCGTGAGCTGTGAAGGGGTTCCCACATTCTGGCATGGGGTGTTTGAATCGGCGTTCGCCTCGGGCGGGCCGGTCACGATGCTCGATTGCGCCGCGGGCTCCGGCGTGGTGACGGATCTGGCGCTTACTGCCGCGGCGGCCCGCGCCGATACCCGGTTCTACGCGTTTGATTACTCCGCAAACGCCCTGACCATGCTGATGCGCCGCCTGCCACCGGTGCGGACCGCCGTGGCTGACGCCCGCAGCACACCCTTTGCCGATGGTGCGTTTGGTCTGGTGGTCAGCCAGTTTGGTCTGGAATATGCGGGTGTCGAGGCCTTCGCCGAGGCGGCCCGCGTGCTTGCGCCCAAAGGAACCTTTGCGGCTCTGATCCACTACAAGGGTGGAGCGATCGAACGGGAGTGTGCGGATAATCTGTCCGCCATCCGCACTGTGCTGGATGCGGATTTTCTGCCCCGTGCGAAAGCAGCGATCAGCGCGGCTTTTGCGTTTGAACGGGGGCTCGGGCCGCGCTCGGCCGCTGAGCAGGCCGCCCATCGCTTCGGCGATGCCCTGAAAGCCATGCAGGATCTCTTGCGCAACCGCGGCGTGGGTGCCGCCAATGGCTTGCCGGCCCGTTTGTATCGGGATGTGGGAACCTTACATGACCGCCGCCGCGCCTATGATCCAGCGGATATGTATGATTGGTTTGATGGTATGACGGCGGAGGTCTCGGCTTACGCCATGCGCATGGGGTCGATGACCGAGGCCGCGCTGGGTCCGGACGATATTCGGGCCGTGCGTGACGCGATGGCCGCGCATGGTGTGCAGGTGGTCAAGCTCGACCGGATCTCCGGCGAGCCAGACGAGCCCGCGGCTTGGAGCCTTACGGCGTCCCGCTGACCATCCTCATACAGAGCGGCACTCGCCGAATTCGGCCGTCATCGTCGGCCGGCGTCTCGCGATGATGGTTCCATGATGCTAGGGTGCCTCCTGATCAAACCGATGCGAGAACAGGTCATGTCACAGGTCGAGAAAGCGAATTTTTTCAAAAGCTTGCATGTGCCGGGGCGGCCGTTGGTTCTGTACAATATTTGGGATGCAGGCAGTGCGCGCGCGCTTCAAGAGGCCGGAGCACCGGCCGTTGCGACGGGCAGTTGGTCCGTCGCGGCGGCTCAGGGCTTTGATGATGGCGAGGGCCTTCCCCTTGATCTGCTGCTCATACTTGTGGAGCGCATTACCGCGACGGTCACTTGTCCTGTGACGGTCGATTTTGAGGGCGGCTATGCGGTGGCGCCGCAAGCTGTGGCCGCCAATGCGGCGCGCTTGATGGATGCCGGTGCCATCGGCATGAATTTCGAAGATCGGGTGGTGAAAGGCGCCGGCCTGCATGGTATTGCGGATCAGGCCGCGCGCATTGTCGCCATTCGCCAGGTGGCAGAAGGCCGGGATCTGCCTTTTGGTCTTAATGCCCGTACGGATGTCTTTCTCAAAGAGCCCAATGCGGAGCACCACGCGGCCTTGGTGCCTGAGGCCCTGGAGCGGGCGGCCGCCTATGCGCAGGCGGGTGCCAGTAGCCTGTTCGTGCCGGGCCTGGTTGCGCCGGATCTGATCAGCGCCATTTGCGAAGGCACTGATTTGCCGGTGAATGTCATGATGAAGCCGGGGATGCCATCGATCGCCGACTTAGCGGCGCTGGGCGTCGCCCGGATCAGCTACGGTCCTGGACCCTATGCTCGCGCCATGAAGGACCTGGTGGAGCGGTTCCGGGAAGCCGTGCCGGCCGATCACTGAAGCGTCGTCCGGCAGCCGCATGGGAGGAGGGGCATATGGCCGAGCCCGTGTCATTGACACTTCACCAATTGGGTCCGCAGGACCTGTCTCTCATGCGGGGTATGCTGACGCTATTCGGGCAGGCGTTCGACGACATGGAACCCTATACCGGTGCCCTGCCGGACGACGCCTATCTGGCGGATGTGCTGGCCAGTGAGACCTTTATCGCCATTGCCGCTCTTGACGGAGAGCGCCTGATCGGCGCTCTGGCGGGTTATGAGTTAAAGACGTTCGAGCAGCAACGCAGTGAGCTCTACATCTACGATCTGGCCGTGGACGACGCGTTTCGCCGGCGGGGCATCGCCACGGCCCTGATCCGCCAAATGCAGGCCATCGCCGTTGAGCGTGGGGCCCATGTGGTGTTTGTCCAGGCCGATTATGGCGATGACCCGGCCATTGCTCTGTATACCAAATTGGGCGAGCGCGAAGACGTGCTGCATTTTGATCTGCCGCCCCGCCCCAACAAAACCCTCTAAACATCCGTGTTTCATGAAGGGTCTTGACAGTACCCAGATATTCCAATATTTCATGGAATATGAGAATTAAAGATGCACTGTCTGGTCTCTCCGCCTTGGCCCATGATGGGCGGTTGGACCTGTTCCGCCGCCTGGTGCGCGTGGGGCCGGAGGGGATTGCCGCCGGCGATCTGGCCCGCATTGCTGGTTTGAATGTGACCACCGCCTCGGCGCAGGTGGCGGTGCTTGCCCGGGCGGGTCTTGTCACCGGACGGCGGGACGGGCGGTCGGTTATCTACACCGCCGACTATGATGCCATCCGAGGGCTGATCGGATTCTTGCTGGAAGACTGTTGTCAGGGGCGCCCGGAAATCCTGGTGCCCTTGGCGGACCAAGCAACGCGGGCCGCCTGCTGCGCCCCGCCAACGGGAGACGTGCCATGACCCGCATGCATATCCACATCAGTGTTGCCGATCTGACGGTGTCCAAACGCTTCTACACGACCCTGTTTGGTGCTGTCCCGCATACGGATAAAGAGGACTATGTGCAATGGAAGCTTGACGACCCGGCCGTGAACTTTGTGATTTCGGCCCATACCTGCGGTGGGCCGGGGATCGACCATGTGGGCCTGGAAACCGAGGACCGGGACACTCTCGATGCCATCACGGCCCGCCTACACGCTGCCGGTGCGACGACCGTGGGGCAAGAGAGCACCACCTGTTGCTACGCCGTGAGCGACAAGACCTGGGTTGAGGACCCGTCCGGTGTGCGGTGGGAAACCTTCTTCACCCATGGTTCGTCCACGACCTATGGCGCCGATGCCACGGCCCATCCCACGCCCTCTTGACTCTGACGTGGGGTAAGGGCCTACACAGGGACCTATGCGGGCCTGGCCGATGTCTATCTGCACCCTGATTTCCGGGCCTATTTCGAAGCCCGTGCTCCGGGCCTCACGGACGATCTTGTCACGGCGATGAAGGCCCATGCCGCCCGCCAGGGGCCGCAGGGCCAGTAGGTCCCGCGGCTGCGCCTGACGGATGGTGTGGCTCGGATTGGTTACTCTGAGCCGCTCTGTTGAACCTGCTCCAACACTCTGAGAAGAGCGGCCGCGATTTCGGCGGGAACTTCCTCCTGCAGAAAATGACCGCCTTCGGTTTCCGTCACCGGTGCGGCGGGAAAGGTCTCCCGCATGCGCGGCAGCGTTCGCCCAAGAATGGGATCATTCATGCCCCAGACGATTTCGACCGGCATGTCCACGCCTTGGAGGTATTGCTCAATATCTCTCAATTGCGCGGCGCTCGGTTGGTCGGGGTCGTTGGGCACCATGCGCATCAGCGCCAAGGGCGCTTTGGCATTGCCGCTTTCCAGCACAGGCCGGCCATAGAGAGCCGTCACGTCCGCCGGCATCGACGCGGGGTCACCCTGCGCCTCATGCAACCGATCAAACAGCGACACGAAGACCTCGAAAACGAGTTCGCCCACGACAGGCGTTTGGGCGATATCGTGCGTGCGCGAAAGGCTGGCGCGTTCCGTCGGCGCATTCACGGCCGTATTCAGGATCACCGCCCCTTTCATCAAGTCCGGAGACCGGGCGAGCGCGCCCAGCCCCACGGGCCCGCCCCAGTCTTGGCCGACAAAGACAAGCTCTCTCAGGCCCAACTGGACAAGGGCGGTGTTCATCCACCGGATATGATTGTCCAACGTATGCTGACTTGCGGGAATTTTGCTTGAGAAGCCAAGGCCGACCATGGTCGGCATAATCAGCCGAAGACGGTCTGTGGGAAGCTCCCGCGCCACCTTCCGATACAGCAAGCCCGATGTGGGGTTGCCGTGTTGCAAAAGGACCGGGAAGCCAGACCCGACCTCCAGAACATGGATTTTGATTCCCGGCTCGACCTCAATGAAATAGCTCTTGTAGTCGTCGGTGACTTGGCTTGCCGCATAGTCTGGCAGCGGGAAGGCTTCGAACGTGCCGGTATCCAAAGCAACGGTGCCGTCTCCCTCGGGCGTGACCAAAGCTCCGTCCCGGGTGATGAGCACACCAAAACCGATGCCGATGACCACGATGGCTGCAAACAGAATGAGTAGGACTTGTCTCATGGCTTTCCCTCCCGTATCGCTAAGTTAATCGGTGTACAGAGGGACTGGCTTTGACACCGCGCTCGTGCAGAGCGTCTGGCCAGTGTCGCTCCGTAGCGGCCAATGCTGCCCCGTCACGGTATGGGGTCCAGAGTATGGGGTCCAGAGTATGGGGTCCAGAGTATGGGGTCCAGCGCCCTGCGTATCCCATGGCCTTGGCCTCGCCAAAGGGCCAACACCCCCATTGCACGCGCCTGTTCACACCGCCGTAATGATACACATTAATACAGGGCGGGGCAGCCGGCGGCAATCCCAGACCCGGTACTTCTAAGGTGTAGCGCCTTGTAGAAATCCATGAAGACATGTGGCCGCTTCCCGAACGGCCTGTTCCGGCGGCGCGGCGGTTCCCGCATCGATCTGACGAGCATAGTCAGCCGTCAGAATGATGGAGAGCGTAAAGACGTGGCGCAGGCGCCTGATGAGACTATCTTCCGGCACATGAGTAAGAACCGCACACACGCGGTCTTTGATGGTCACAACACAACCCGGCTCAAAATCTTGGACGAGATCAGTCAAATTGAAGCGGGGATCGGTGACGAGTTGTACGAGGAAATAGGCATAGAGGCGCCCATTCTCTTCCACACAGGCCTCAAACAAAGGGGCCATGGCTGCTTCGAGAAGTGCTCCGATATCATCACTTTTTTGGGTGGCATCAAGTTCCGCGATACGGGCCACACGAGCTGCCTCTATGGCATGATACCGCTGCGCGAAAATCTCTCTGATCAGGGCTTCAATGCCCCCGAAATGATAATGGAGCGCGCTCTCATTACGGGCGCCCGCCGCGCGTGTGATATCGCGCACGGAAACGGTCCCCAGTCCTTGTTCTGCGAAAAGGCGTTCAGCTGCCCGGATCAGAGCCGCCTTCGTATTCTGACGCATTTTGGGTTGTATCCCTCCACTTCTAATGATAGTCATTAAACCAAGGAAAATAGATCCTTCATTATAGAAAGCTTGGTCGAAGGGGCAACAGAGCCAAAGGGTGATACGAGAGCGTAAGCGGTGGCGGCCCTGCGAGAAATGGGGGGGCGTGTGGCGCCTTGATCCTCGACCAGCGCCTTTGCGGCATGCCTGCACGACCATTGGGGCTGTACGGAGTAATGCGCCGGACATCCGGTAAGGGCCGCGTTTTGAGCGGATGGCGGCAGGGCAGAATGGACATCGATCCGGACCCGTCGATGTGATGGCGATACGCAGGGCCATGAGACCCAGTGGAGGGGAACGATGAGTGTAAAGACAGTTTCGACGATCCTAGCCTTGACGTTTGTCTCGATGGGGGTGGCCCACGCAGCCGATGACCAAGCGGCTGAGGAGCAACGGGTCCTTGTTCGTGAGAATTTCGAAACCGCCGATGTCGATGACGACGGTGCCCTGACACCGGAAGAATTTGAAGTCTTCATGCGGGCCAATGCCGAAGATGAAATTGGCTCCACGAGCCGAATTGTCCGCTTCAACGCGTTTGGTCGGGCCTTTCGCACATTAGACAAAGATGAGGATGGCCTGGTCACACTTCAGGAATTCCGGAATGCGGCGCGTGAACAGTCTGGCCAAGATATATCCCCTCCGCTTACGGATGGAGAGGCCAGTGCTGACCCGGTCGAAGCGGAAACCGTGACAAGCGAGGCGCAAGATGAGGCGCCTGCAGGGGCACTGGAGCCAGAACCAGAAGAGAGCCCCTCCGGTGAGGACACGGTGGCCGACGGCGCGCCGGCCGCTTCGACCAGCGACGGCACGGGCGAGCCAGTTTCGCCGGAGCCTGCTCCGGTCGAGAGCACGAATGAACCAGCCCTCGTGGCGGAAACCCAACAGAGCCGCACGACCGAGACTGAGGATACGGCCGCGACCGCCAGGCCGGTCGCAGCCGAGACCGCAGCGGCGCCGAGCCCAGACCAGGCCACGGTCGTCCAAGAAAATTTTGGGCAGGCCGACGCGGATGGCAACGGATCTCTTACCCGTCAGGAATTTGAAGTCTTTATGCGCGCTAATGCTCAGGACGGCATTGAGTCCGCGCAGCAGGTCGTTCAACTGAATGCCTATGGCAGAGCTTTTGCTCAACTCGATTCCAATGGAGACGGACAAATCGCGCTAACCGAATTTGCTGCCGCGAACTCTTCGTCTGCCAGCGCCGCGGCCACGCCGCCGCCCGCCGCAACACCGCCCACCGCGGCGCCTTCGGTGCCGGCGCCTTCGACAACGGCGCCCTCAGCGACAACACCGTCTTTGGATCCTCGTGCCGCGCAGGCTCTGCGTAACTTTCAAGCAGCCGATGTGGATAGCAGCGGGGGGCTCGACCTGGAGGAATTTCGGATCTTCCTGCGTGCCCAGGCTGCCAGCGATGCGGATGTGTCTCGGCGCATGCTCCGCAGAGGCCCTTCACGCCGCGCGTTCCTGCGGATTGACCGCAACAATGATGGCTTCGTCACATTAGATGAGTTTCAGGCAAGCCAACGTGATTAATCGTTAGGACCGTTCACAGAGGGTGAAACAGTGAGCGGGCAGGGGCGGTGTGAAGGGGCGGATTGAGTGCGGTTAACAAGTCGAACCCGAAACGGGTGCTCCCGCGAACGGGGTGGCATTGAAACGCTCGTGGTGGTGCCGGCGGTTGTCATCGGATTGTCAGCATGCACGTTGACGCCAGAGGCCACGCCGCCCACCATCATTCCTGATATCGAAACGCTGCCGCGCTACCTGAATGAGCAGCAGTCTGATGAAGGTACTACCACGCTCAACCAATCCATCGCATGGTGGCGCCGGATTGGTGGGCCGGATCTTGATCATCTTGTCGAGCAGCTGATTGCGCGTAACTTCGATCTCGCGGAAGCCCGGGCGCGGGTTCGTCAGGCCGAAGCCCGAACGCGCCAGGCGCGCAGTGGTCGCTTGCCCGCCATATCCGCCAACGGCGAGGCCAGCAGGACGCGCAGCCAAGGGCTGGACGGGTCCTTTTCTTGGTCCGATGGTTATGCCGTGGGGGCCTCGGGCAGCTGGGCTGCCGATATTTTTGGAGGCATTCGGACAGCCGAGCGGTCCGCCCGTCTTGCCGCCGCGGCTGCCCGCGCGTCCTATGGAACAAGCGAACAACAGCAGATCGCCGCACTCGCCAAGAGTTACGTGGCCGCGGCCACGCTTCAGCGCCGGCTCGCACTGGCCCTCTCCATCGCCGAAAGCTTCCGTGTCACCTATCAGTTGACTGATGAACGGTATCAAGCCGGCTCGCGAAGTGTGACGGCCTCGGATGTGCAAATTGCCAAGCAGAACCTGGACACGGCTCTCGTTGATATTCCGGACCTGCAAACACAACTGACGACCCAGCTTCTGGCCATAGATGCCCAATTGGCGCGCTTGCCCGGCACTACGGCCCGGTCCTTTAGAGGCACGTTGAACGTTGACCGCACGCCTCAGGTGCCCGTGGGACTGCCCGCGACCCTGCTGACCCAACGCCCGGACGTGGCAACGGCCGAATTGCGCTACCGAGCCGCCTTGGAAGACATTGGATCGGCCCGGGCGGATCTGTTCCCCGCACTGACTTTAACGGCGTCTCTTACTTTTCAAGACGAAGATCTGTCCGGCCTGTTCTCCTGGCAAGACCACATTGCCAATCTCGCCGGATCCCTGGTTCAACCGGTCTTTCAGGGCGGGCGTTTGCGCGCCGCGATTAAACTGGAACGCGCGGAGGCCGAGGAACTGGCGGCGGCCTATGGGCGGACCGCCATTACCGCGGTGACGGAAGTGGAGACCGCTCTTGCTGAACAGGCTGGTTTCGCCGAGCAGCTGCGCCGGCTAGAAAGCGCCGTTACCTCGGCGCAAACGTCCAATGAGATTGCCCAGCGCCGCTTCCGTGAGGGCTTGAATACCATTCTCTCCGTGCTGGAAACGCAGCGGAGTCTGAACAATACGCGCCAAAGTGTGCTCCTGACGGAACAGGCTTTGCTCAATGCACGGATTGATCTTTTCCTGAGCCTAGGGGGAGCGTGGTTCGAAACCGACACCCCGAACGCAACGGCAGATGTGATAGGGCGCGTCGATACACGAGAGCGCCGGAGTATGCTGGGTGAGGGGTCCTGACGATGTCGGATGATCAGCAGATCACAAAGGACACAGACGACAGGAGCCCGCACAGCGACCGGGATGAACGCAATGGATGGCTCCAGATCATCCTTGTGATCGCGGTCCTCTTCGCTGGCGTGGCGGCCAATCTTCTCCTCTCCAGCGGGTCGTCGGACCCGGAAATGCGCACAATGGGAGACGATGCGCTTCTCGTGGACGTGGTCGCGCCGGTGATCGAGGATACTCGGGTGCGCATTGTCGAGACCGGTGTCGTCCAGGCGCGCAACTCCATCGCTTTAAGCCCGCAGGTCAGCGGCCGTGTGGTCTGGGTGTCTTCAGATTTGGCCTCGGGCGGCTCCTTTTTGGCCGGAGAGAGTCTGTTCCGTCTTGATGATGCCGATTATGCCGGGGCCGTGGAGCGGGCCCGGGCTGACGTTGCCAACGCTCAGGCGGATCTGGAACTCGAATTGGCCGAAGCGGCGGTGGCGCGGCAGGAATGGGCCCTGGTCAATCCTGGTGAGCCCATCCCACCGCTGGTGGCCCGAGCCCCGCAAATCAGCCAGGCGGAGGCGAGGCTTCAGTCGGCCCGGGCGGCGCTCCTGGATGCCCAACTCGACTTGGCCAGGGTCGATTTTTCGCTTCCCTTCGACGGGCGCATTGTCTCGACCACCATTGAAGTCGGCCAGAACCTCAGTGCAGGTCAGTCTTACGGCAATGCCTATGATACCCGCAGTCTGGAGATCTCCACCCCGCTGAATGCCGATGCGCTCTTCGCCATTGGCCCGGCGGTCGGACGCTCGGCCCAGGTGCGCTTGCCCGTGCGCCGCCAGGATCAACAAGCGGCACCGACCTACGCGGCGACAATCGTCCGTGCCGATGCTGAACTTGATGCGGAGACGCGCCTTGGTCGGGTCATCCTCACCTTTGACGAGCCGACACCGTTGCTACCGGGGGCCTTTACCGAAGTGACGATTGAAGGCCCTGTCATTGAGCAAGCCCATCTGATCCCTGAGCGTGCCATCTCCCAAAACCGCACGGTTTGGGTGGCCGATGATGGGCGTCTTGCGGCGCGCAGACCACGGCTTTACTTCGTCAAGGACGGCAACATGGTCACTGATCCCTTCGATTGGTCCGACGGGGTCATCGTGACGCCATTGGTTGACCCGGCCGAAGGTGCGCCGGTGTTGGTTAACGATGGTCCGGGAGAGGCGTCATGACAGCGGCGCCTGGCGACCAGCGTGGTGGGATCATCGCATGGTTTGCGAGAAACTCCGTCGCGGCCAATCTGTTCATGGCCATCTTGTTCATTGGTGGTTTGGTTACGTTGGGGCAAACCAACTCCGAGGTTTTCCCTGAGATTGATCCGCGTACTGTCACGGTATCGGTACCCTATCCCGGCGCCACCCCTGAGGAGGTGGAAGACAGCATCACCCGCCGAGCCGAAGAAGCCGTCATGGGGCTTCAGGGGGTGAGCCGCGTGACATCCAAAGCCTCGGTCGGGTCAGGCACGCTCACCATAGAGCTGTCTGATTTTGCCGATGCCCAGGATGTCAAGAGCGACGTCCAAGCCGCGATAGATCAGCTGACTGACTTCCCGCCGGAAGACGCGGAAGAGCCTGAGATCGAAGTGACGACGGCTGTTTCTGGTGTCATGCGTCTTGTCGTGGCTGGTGATGTGGGAGAGCGGGCCTTAAGGCTCGCAGCCGAGCGCATTCAGCGGGATCTTCTTGCCGGTGGGCGGATCAGTTTGGTGACGATCCAGGGCGCGCGAGAGTATGAAATGTCGATCGAGGTGCCTCAAACCACTTTGAGAGAATACGGCCTCAGCATTGATCAGGTGGCCCGGGCCATCCGCGCCGCGTCGGTTAATCTTTCGGGCGGCACGGTCCGCACGGCAGCAGGCGATATTTTGTTGCGCACGGATCAAGAGGCGCGGACAGCCGAAGAATTTGCGACGATTGTCATTCTGAGTGACTTCGAGGGCCGGCGTGTGCTCTTGGGCGATATTGCCCGGATTGTGGACGGCTTTGAGGAAGTGCCGCTCATCAACACTTATAATGGCAAGCCCGCCCTGTTCCTGCAGATCGATCGGTCCGGTGACGAAGACGCCTTCGATATTGCGGGCGCGGTCAAGACATTCCTGGCCGACTACCGCCCTCCAACCGGCATTGAGTTGCTGATCGCGTCGGACAACACGAACGTCATCAGTGATCGGGTGAACCTCCTGACCCGGAACGCGCTCATGGGTTTGGCGCTGGTGTTTGTATTCCTGACACTGACGCTGGATTTGCGTCTTGCCTTCTGGACGACGGTTGGCATTCCCATTGCCTTTCTGGGTGGGTTCATTCTGTTTGGGCAGTTCGTCACCATCAATATGGTGACTTTGTTCGCGCTCATCATGGTGCTGGGTATCGTGGTCGATGACGCCATCGTGGTCGGCGAAAACATTTATGAAAAACAGACCATAGGCGGCTCGGTCGAAGGCGCGGCCATCGATGGCGCGGTCGGCGTGCTGGCCCCCGTAGTGGTTGGTGTGCTGACGTCCATGGCAGTATTTGCGCCTTTGCTCAATTCAACGGGCACTCTTGGGCAGATCTTGCATCCCGTCCCCATTGTTGTGTTGAGTGTGTTGCTCATCTCGCTTGTTGAGGTTTTCCTCATCCTGCCGGCCCATCTCGTCCATGGTGGTGAGTGGAGTGTGGGGCCGATGAAGCGGCTCAAGCATGCCGTTCAAGAAGGGCTTTATGCGATCCGGGACCGCGCTTTGCTGCCGGTGGTTCTGGCGGCTATGCGGCTGCCCTTTCTGACCTTAGCGACTTTCGTTGCCATCCTGATTGCTTTTGCGGGTGTCTTCACCGGTGGGCATGTTCGGTTCGTGTTCTTTCCCGTGGTCGAAGGCGACCGGATCACCGTGACTCTCGAAATGCCAGGGGGCGCCCCGTTTGAGCAAACCGAAGCGGCCATGGATCGAATTGTCGATGCCGGCTACAGAGCCGTGGGCGGCAGGTCGTCCGAGCTCTTCAGTAGTCTTTCGGTGACGATTGGCGGGCGGTTGGTGTCCGGGTTCGGCTCTGCGGGCACCAATACCCAGTCCGAACTGGCCAGCGCGACACTAGAGCTGACCCCGGCGGGTGAGCGTGATCTGAGTGCCGCGGACATCGAGCGGCGATGGCGCCAGGAAGTGGGCCAGATCCCAGGCATCAAAAGCCTGATCTTCAATTCCGCAGGGTTGTCGGGTGGGGATGATATCAGTTTCGATCTATCCCACACGGATGATATAAAGCTCAATAGCGCGGTGGACGAGTTGAGCGCGGCGTTAGCGTTGATCGAAGGCGTGTCTGAAATCGAAACCAGCACCGAGCCCGGTAAGCGGCAGTTGGAATTCTCTCTGAAACCGATTGGCGTTGCCGCAGGTTTGACCGTCGAGGATTTGGCTCAGCATATTCGCCGCTCTTATTTCGGCGAAGAAGTGCAGCGTATCCAGCGCGGCAGTGAGGAAGTGAAGGTTTATGTGCGCTTACCGTTGAGCGAGCGGCAAAGCCTGGCTAATCTTGTCGCTCTGCGCATCCCTTTGCCAGATGGCAGCGACGTGGCCCTGCGCACTGTAGCGGACGTGACCGAGACACGGAGTTTCGCCTCGATCAGTCGGGTCAACGGACAGCGTGTCGTAACCGTCAGTGCGGATATCGACGAGGCCATTACGACACCCACCGATGTCAATCGGCTCATTGAAAGAGAGATCCTGCCAAGGCTCCTGGCGCAGGATCGCGCCTTGCGCTTCAGCCAAGAAGGCCAGGCCCGTGATCAAGCCGAAGATCTCTCCGCCTTGGCGCGTAATCTGTTGCTGGCCGTTGCGGTGATGTATGTCCTCCTGGCGAGCGTTCTGCGCTCTTACATCCAACCTCTGATCATCGTTGCGGTGATCCCGTTTGGCCTGGTGGGTGCTGTCCTCGGGCATATGGCTTTAGGCTATGATGTCACCTTTTTGTCCCTCTTCGGCGTGGCCGCGCTCTCTGGCGTTGTGGTGAACGACAGCATCGTGCTCATCGACTATTTCAACGAGCTTGAGAAACGTGGAGAGACCACAAGGTGGCAGAATATCGTCACGGCGGTCCGTCGGCGCTTCCGCCCTATTGTGCTCACGACACTGACGACATTTCTCGGCCTTGTTCCGATGATCGCGGAAACCAGCCTGCAGGCGCAATTCCTCGTACCCATGGCGCTTAGTCTTGGCTTTGGTATTCTGTTCGCCAGTCTGGTCATTTTAATTCTGGTGCCGGCCTGTCTGGCAATCGGTGCGCCCCGTGAGCCAAGCGCGGTACGCTGATCAGGAACTGGCCCCCTCGCGCGGTTGCGCTAAATACACAAACATCATCGTGGAGGCAGAGATGTCCGTACCTTTATTGCTTGAGCGCCGCGACGCGGTCGCCATCATCTCCATCAACGATGCGCCGCGCAATCGGATGTCCCTAGAGTTTATGGATCAGCTCGAAGGCACTCTGCGTGACCTCGCGGTCGATAACACCGTGCGGGCCCTGGTTTTCACTGCGGAAGGGACAGAGAATTTCTCCGTCGGGATGAATTTGAAACAGCTCCCCGAGGGCATTCAGGCAAAGGGCAGCGTAGATGGCCTTTTTGATCAAAGGCTGCGGGTTCTTGAAATGATCGAGCGGATGGGCAAACCCTCTGTCGTCACATTGTTTGGGTACTGCTTGGGTGGCGGTCTTGAATTGCCGCTCGCTTGTCATTTCCGTCTTGCAGCGGAAGAGGGAGCACAGATCGGCCTTCCGGAAATGGATCTCGGCACCGTTCCGGCTTGGGGGGGCAGTGCGCGACTGGCCAGATGTGTCGGGAGAGATCATGCGCTCGATATGATTCTCAGGGCAAAGAAGATATCGGGGCCTGAAGCCTTGCGCATCGGGCTCGTGAACGAGGTTTGGCCCCTGGAGGATCTGAAGGATCGCGCCATATCCCTCGCGCAAGAGGTGGCGGCCATGCCAAGGCTGGCCGTGAAGGGGGTCATGGACTGCATTGTGGGTCACGAGACCAAAAGCTTGCATGAATCGCTGGCGGACGAACGGCGAGCGGTGCACCTGACAATGGGCACCCCGGATGCAAGAGAAGGCATTATGGCCTTCCTCGAAAAGCGGCGCCCCCTCTTCAATCAAGACGACTAGAGCCGTTTCAATGAAAACCAGATCATTGAAACGGCTGTCGGTCTTTGGTTTGGCGCGCTTTCCGGGCGGAAAACCGCGCACACTTTTCCTGAAAGCGCTCTAGGCTCCACACTCACTTGAACTGACCGAAAATCATCGGAAGCAGACCTTGCTCTTGGTGAGGTTATCTCTCGCGCATTTATTGTTTCACACCTCTCCTATTCCAGGGGCATTCGGCCCCGCAGGCTGCCTCGTCGTTGGTGTGCACCTGGCCAAAAAGACAAGGAGCAGATTTCGCATAGACTTTTCCGGTACCGACATGCGACTGAATCGCTGCGGGGCTAGCCGCGCATACCCATGGGCTGTTCGCGCCAGACCGAGGCCGGCGCTGCTGACCGGGCCCGCGTGGCATCCCGCCAGCGGATCATGTTGGCGGCGTTCGCTGGAATAGTCTGGTTTGCCCCCTCCAATTGGTCGACATAGCAGTAGAGGCAGATATCAGCGATAGTGAAGCGATCGCCAGCAATCCAGCGCCGGTCGGCCATCAACCCGTCCATCCACATCAGACCATCCTGGGCGCGTTGCTTCATCCCGTCAGCGGCCTCCGGCAGGCAGCGGATCCGCGTCTTGAAGAGGTCGTACCCCTCTGCATAGTAAAAGCCCAGCACCATGGGGACGCAGATATTCAGCTCGGCCCGGCGCCACCACATCCGTGTTTCCGCACGCTCTTCGGGCGTCGTTCCGATCAGGGACGGCGTGGGATACTTTTCTTCGAGATATTCGCAGATCGCATAGGTCTCGGAAATCACATGGCCATCATCGAGTTCGAGGGCCGGTGTCTGGCCGGCCGGATTGAGTTGGAGATAATCCGCCTGACGGTTTTCGGCGCCCAGGATATCGACTTCCTGGCGCGGGATGTCGATCCCCTTCTCCAGCAGATAGAAACGGATCGTCCGCGGGTTCATTCCGAAGCTGTCGAAAAGTTTCATGGTGGTCCTCCTATAGCTTGGCGCGAACCCTAGCGCGGGATGAACCAAGCTCCCCCATCAGTTCTGAGGGGGGAGATCGCTCTGGGCGCTCATGACACCGAGGAGAAACGCTGCTTCGCGAAGCGTCCGGACGCCGAGCTTTTCGAG
>CAZVEE010000003.1:0-80337 GCA_964625525.1 uncultured Alphaproteobacteria bacterium
CACGCGGACGGGCCTTGACTGACTACTGCGCGCAGGTGCGCGGGCGGCACTCTAGTGCGAGGCCGGGCAAAGTGGAAACCGGTTGTGCGCCATACTGCTGATCCGGCTTTGAGGCGAAAGCAGGGAGCGGCGCAGATGCAGACGGGTCATCGCGGCAAAGTCATCGGCTTTTCGGGGGCTTTGCGGGTGGACCAGGTTTTGCAGTGCACGCGGGGCCTTGCTACATAGAGGGGGGGCTGGGGCCGTGTCGGGAGGCGGTCCCGATTTTGCTTGCAGCATTGGCTGCCTGCGGACGGTGTGATGGCCAAGCCCTGCTCAGGTGCGTGAACGCGCCGGGGCGGTCAGATCCATGCGCCCGAACCGCAAGTGCTAGTCTGGTCTTGGAAGTGGCGAACCATGGTGCGGTGTATTGCGACCCTAATGCTCCTGTTGACGGCGGCCCTGACCACGGGCTGCGCGACGGCTGATCCTAATGATGGATCGCCATCCGCGTGGCAACGTGTGAGTGAGTGGTCGCGGGAAACCTTTGTCGAAAAGGCGGGCACGCGGACGGAGGATGGGCAACTCATTTGCCCCTATGCCTGTGTGCCGCCTGAGCCGCGCACGAATGATCTGTGGGAGCGCGAGCCGCGCTATCAGAGCCCACGGCCGGCAACGCCGGTGCGTCCGGCGCCGCGTGCGAGCGTGGAGGAAGAGCGGGCGAAGGCGCTGGCCTGGGCCCGCGAGCAGGAAGATGCCCTGGCCGCGCTCGACGCCGAAAGCGTGCCACTGCGGGACCAGACGGCACCGGCACCGGAGCCCGCACCACAACCTCACCGCACGCAATCCGCGCCGCCGCTGCCTGTTTTGGAGCAGGACGAGCCCTTGACGGCCGATGTGGAATGGCCGCCGCGTGGACCGAACCCGGCGCCCGCGCCCCGTGTCGTCGGCCGTTTCCAGGCGGATGACCCGGTAGAGGCGCCGCGCTTTGCGCCCGAGCCTTTGGGCGCAAGCCGCGACGATGGGGCTGCCGGCAGTGATACTTTCCGCCCCCGTCCCATCGGGGCGCCGCGCGGGACCGGCGCGGAGCCAGTGCGCGAGCCCGCACCACGCCCTGTGCAAACCACACGGCGCGATCAAGCCGAACCCGTTGATGTGTTCCGGCCTCAGCCCATCGGCGCAGAGCGGACTGCGGCGCCCACCCGTGCGCCGGATTTGCAACCTGCGGCTCCGGTGGCCACGGGCCGCGTGCCGCGCCTTCGCCCCGACGCGCCAGTGCCCACGCCCGCCATGGCGCCGCGCCGGATGGCGGATGCCACACCCGCCGTGCAACCCCGCGCCGAGCCGCGTCGGTTCACGGAAGATGTGTCGGCACGCCAAGGGTTCCCGAGCTTTGCCGAGCCGGCGCCGCGCGCTGCACCCGCGCCGGTGCAGTCTTTCGAGCCTGAGCCTGTTGTGCGCACGGCGCCTGCGCCCGTGCGTCCGGCCGAGCCAGACCGCCGCTTTCAGCCGCCCGCCCGCTCTGAGCCCGCACGGCAGGCCGAGCCGCAACTGCGCACCGCTCGCGCACCGCCGGTTGAAACGACCCGCCCTGTTCAGACACGCCCCACGGCCCAAGCCGCGCCAAGCGTGATAGCGGACGGTATCTACCGCCTGGGGCCGAGCGATGAAATCACTTTGAGCGTGTTCGGTGAGGAAGAGCTGTCCGGTGAGTTTGCGGTCGATGCGACGGGGACCATCTCGCTGCCGCTTGTGGGGCCGTTGCAGGCCGCCGGGCTCACCTTGCGGGAGTTCGAGAGCGACCTGACCGCCGCGTTGAACTATTATCTGATCAATCCGCGGGTTCAGCTCCAACTCACCAAGTCCCGCCCGTTCTATATCTTCGGTGAAGTCGAAGAGGGCGGTGAGTTCGAATATGTTGCCGGCATGCATGTGCTGACCGCGATCGGCATGGCGGGGGGCTACACGTACCGGGCCAACAAGAACAAGGTCTTCATCACCCGAGGCGAAAGCCAAGATGATGCGGAACAGGAATTCCCGGCCAGCGTGGAAACGCGGCTGCGCCCGGGCGATATCGTACGGGTGCCGGAGCGCCGCTTTTAAGGTGGACGGACGCATCCCTTTCGGTCGGAGTTCGTGACAGTGCGCAAGACCATTAACACCAGGCAGAAGCAGCGCGGGTGGGACGAGGGCGCCAAGCCCGGTCCCCAAACCGCGTCGCCGATGAACGAGGATGACGAGGCCCTCTTGTTCGAGGAGGGCGCGGATCTCGGACGGATTATGCAGGCCATCCGAGCGCATATCCCGCTCATCATCCTGATCGGCCTGATCGGTACTGGGATCGCGATTGCCTACAGCCTGACACTGACCTCGATTTATACGGCCGAAGCGCGGGTGCAACTTGATCCGCGCACACGCGATATCTCTGATGTGGAGGACGTGCTGACGCCCCTCCCGGCCAATGACATGGTGCTCGACACCGAAGTGGAGACGCTGAGTTCAGTGCGGGTACTGAACCGCGTCGTTGATGACTTAAACTTGATGCGTAACCCGGAGTTTAATACCACTTTGCGCGACGACGAAGGCTTCTTGTCCGGCCTTTTGGGCTCTAGCGCCGATGCCAGCGATGAGCCGCCGACCCAGGCAGAGCTTGAGCAAATGGTGTTGGAGAATGTGCGCGATGCATTGAGCATTTCGCGGGTGGGCCTGACCACCATGATCTCCATACGGTGCGATTCAGAAGTACCGGAAATGGCACAGCGCCTGTGCAACACGCTGGCCGAACACTATGTGGCGCAGCAGTTGGAAGGCAAAATCGCCGAGACCGACCGCGCCAGCGAATGGCTGACGGGCCGTATCGACGAGTTGCGGGGCGAACTTCAGGCCAGGGAACAAGAGATCGAGGAGTTCCGCGTCCGCAACCAGATCGTCAGTGGCGACGGGGAAACCTTGAGCCAGCAGCAACTCGCGCAGCTCAACCTGCAATTGGCCATGGCCAACCAGGACATTGCGGAAAAGCGGGCGCGCCTGCGCCAGGCGCGGACCATGCGCCAGAGCGGATCGGGTAATCAGTCCCTGGCCGAGGTGCTGGGCTCGGAAGCCATTCTGCAACTGCGTGAACAGCAGGCCCTGATTATCCGGACCCGGGCTGATCTCGCGACACGCTATCGCCCAACTCACCCGGATTTTCAAAGGGTCGAGCTGGAACTGCGCGATATCGAGACGCAGATCGACGAAGAGATCAACCGCATTCTGACCAGCCTGTCCAATGAACTGGACGTGGCGCAGGAGCGCTCGCGCTCGCTGGAACGCTCGATCCAGGATCTCACCGCGCGCATGGGCGAAAACGCGCTCACGGTCGGTAAGCTGCGTGAGTTGGAGCAGGAGGCGCAGGCCACGCGTGAGATTTACCTCTCGTTTCTGTCGCGCTCCAAGGGGATCGCGGACCAGGAGAGTATTCAGACGGCGGACTCGCAGATTTCCTCGCGCGCGGTGCTGCCCACCGAACCTTCGCGTCCCAGCCGCTCGCTGATCGTGGTGATCGCCGGCTTTGTGTCGGGCATGGTGGGCGTGGGGCTTGCCGTGGCGCGGGACTTTGCCGATGACCGGGTGCGGGTGCCGGACGATGTGCGCCGTGCGGGCATGGCCCATCTGGGCTCGGTGCCGCTTGTCTCTGACCGGCGTTATCGCGGTCGTCCGCACCGAGATCTGTTAGATCGCGGCACCTCCGTGTTCTCCGAGGCCTTCGAGGAACTCCACACGCGGATCATTCAATCGAGCAGTGGGCGTCCGCCGCGCACGGTGCTGTTCACCTCCGCCGCGGCCGCCGAAGGTAAAACCACGAGTGCGCTGTGTTTCGCGCTTGCGGCGGCGCGCTCGGGCAAGAAGGTTGTACTGCTGGAAGGGGATCTGCGCTGTCCCACCATTTACGATGTGGTGGCGATCCAGGGCGTGCAGGTGGAAGACCTGAAGGCGGTCTTGGATGGGGATCTGGATTGGGATGATGTGGCGTGGATGGAGCCGCAGACGGGCCTGCGCATCCTGCCGGTCAAGTCGCCGTCGGAAGATCCGCTGGCGCATCTGAGTTCGGCCAAACTTGCGGAACTACTTGAGGATCTGCGCGCCGAGTTCGATATGGTGGTGATCGATACCGCGCCGGTGCTGCCGGTGAGTGATGCGCTGAAACTGCTGCCCTATGCGGACAAGGTGATCTTTGTCATGCGGTGGCGCGAGACCACCAAGGCGGACGCGGAAATGGCGCTGCGCAAGATTCGCGAAGTGGGCGGCGATTTCGCCGGTGCGATCCTGACCTTTGTCGATCCGCGTCAGCGCTGGCGGTTTGGGGATTGCGGACTGCCCAATGCGGGTGGGCGCAACCGGCGTTACTACGGACGCTGACTGTCATCCGGCATTCGTGTCGCAGGCATTTGTGCGGCGGGCATTTGTCGTCAACGGTGCCCCATGGCGAGGAGCCGCTGCTCCTCAATGCCCATGGCCAGCACCACCGGGTCGGTGGCTTGGCGGCGCAGGAACGCCGTCTTAGAGGTCAGGCCCCACCAGCCCATGCGGATCAGGATCTGGGCCACCGGCGCGCCAAGCGTGGAGCCGGGGCCCAGAATGATGATCCGGTCCGGCGCAAATTCCTTCACCGCGGTTTCCACTGCCGCCGAGAAATCATAGGTCGTTTCGATCTGAGGCCCGAACGTATAGGCCTGCAAGGGCTCGCGCGCCGTGGCGAAAGGGCTCCAGATGCGCCCGCGCCCATCGACCAACGGCAGGGTGGGGGCGGTAAACAAGTTCGGCGGCAACAGGCCACCGGCTTGCGGCGGGACATGCGCCAAAAGCGGGCTGTGAAAGGCCGCGTGATAGGCAAGGCGGAGCGGAAAGCGATCATCCGCCGGCAGACGCTCCATCAACAAATCAAGGGCGGTATCGGTTCCGGCAAAGACAAGCAGGCCGCCAAGCCGGATGGACACGTGCAAATCCGCGCCCGGCTGGGTGGCGACCTCGGCCACCGCGGCCATGACCTGGCGCGCGCGGGCCGTGTCGGCGCGCCATTCTTCGTCTACCAGCGGATAGACCACCTGACCGCCTACGCCTTCGCGTTCCATCAGTGTGCCCATGGTGTTGACCACCATGATGCCCGCCTGGGGCGACAGGGCCCCGGCGCCTGTGAGCGCGAGATACCAGCCCATGGAATTGCCGGTCATGGCCACGATGTCGAACCGGTCCCGGTCGATATCGGCCAGATCTCCCATGGCGCAGGCATGTATGAGGGCGGATGCGTTCTGGCTCGTGGCATGCACCGACGCGCGCCAGCTTTCGGCCCCGTCAAGGGCAAGGACCGGCGTTTGGCCCAGGCGCACCCGCTCAGCCTCGATGGGCTCCAGCAAGGCGGTCTTGGTGCCGTGGCGCCGCGCCAGTGAGCCCAGTTCGGTCCGCGTATAGGTGCCCCGGCCCGGGCAGATGACGAGGGCGGTCTCCTTCACGACCCGCTCCTTTCCGCTGACGGAGCAACGCGGCCCGTCAGCCGCAGGGCTTCGGTCACGATGTCCTCCACGCTCGGCAACACATGATAGGCGGCTGTGCCGAGCGGAATGAAACTGTCTTCTGCCGCCACCCGGCCCAGCGGCGCGGCGACGCCATGGCGCGCCAGCACGCCGTAAAGCGCTTCACTGAGCGATCCGGTGCGCCGGCATTCCTCCACCATCACCACATGGCGGCAGGGGCGCACGGCCTCCACGATCGCCTTTTCGTTCAAAGGATTGAGCCAGCGCAGATCCACTACCCGGGTCTCCAGGCCATGGTCGTCCTCCAGGACCTTGGCGGCCTTGCGTGACAGGTAGGTGCCATTGCCATATGTCAGCAAGCACAGCTCCGTGCCCGTCCCATGCAGACCAATCTCGCCCAACGTGATCTCAGGCCCCTCGCCGGGCGGGGTGTAGCGCGACAGGTAGAGCTTGTCGTCCGTCTCGTGAAGGTCGGTTGTCGTATAAAGGGCAATGGGTTCCAGAAATACCACCACCCGGCGCTCCTGATGCGCGAGTCGCACGCATTCGCGTAGCATGGCGATGGCATCGGCGCCGTTGGAGGGGCAGGCCAGGATCACACCCGGAATGTCCCGGAACACCGCGATGGAATTGTCATTGTGGAAATGGCCGCCAAAGCCGCGCTGATAGGCGAGGCCCGCCACCCGGATAACCATGGGGTTGTCGAACTGACCATTGGAGAAGAAGGGCAGGGTCGCTGCTTCGCCGCGGATTTGGTCCTCTGCATTGTGTACATAGGCTAGGAACTGAATTTCCGGTACCGGCAGAAAACCGTTATGGGCGAGCCCGATGCCCATTCCTAGAATGCTCTGCTCATCGAGCAGAGTGTCCACCACACGGGCCGAGCCGAACTTGTCCTGAAGCCCGGTGGTGACGCTGTAGACGCCGCCTTTGCGCCCCACATCCTCGCCAAAGACCACCATATTCTGATACTGGAGCATGAGGTCGGCCAGGGTCAGGGTGAGCAGTCGGGCCAAGGATTGGGGTTGCTCCAACAGCCGTGCGTCCTTTTCGAACAGGACGGCGCGAGCCGATGGCTCGGGGATGGGCGGAACGCCCGCGCGGCCGCGCGGCGGGATGACAGGAGCCATGACCTGTTCGGCTGTTTCCAGCTTCGGCCGGGTCACTGCGTGCGCGGCGATGCGCGCCACCCGGGCTTCCATGGTCAGGTAGAGGGCGTGAATGTCATGCGCACTCAGATAGCCGGCATCAATCAGGAGGCGAGCGCTATGCAACAGTGGGTCGTCCGCCTCCGTTGCTTCGATTTCTTCACGGCTGCGATAACCGGCCTCAATGTCCGAGCCCGCATGGCCCATCAGGCGCACGGTCCGCATGTGCAGGAACACCGGACATTTGCGCCGCCGGGCAATGCGTGCCGCTTCGCTGGCGGCCTGAAATGTATCGAGCAGGTTCAGCCCGTCACAGCGCAGATAGGTCAGGCCCGCGCGATGTTCAAAACTAGCGCGGATCCAGTCGCGCGGGGTCGGCACGGAGATGCCAATACCATTATCCTCGCACAGAAAGATGATCGGCATGGCCGCGCCCTGATAGGCGGCCCAGGCGGCGGCGTTGAAGGCGCCTTGCGCGGTAGAGTGATTGGCGGAGGCATCGCCGAAACTGGCCAGCACCACCGCGTCCTGGGGCATCACGGTCGGGATCGTCCGCAGGCGGCGCGCCAAGCCGATGGAATGGGCCGCGCCCATGGCTTTGGGCAGATGCGAGGCGATGGTGCTGGTTTGCGGCGGCACAAACGCGGCCTTGCTGCCCAGCACTTTGTGACGTCCACCGGAGACCGGATCTTCGCTGGAGGCCACGAACGACAGCAGCATGTCGTAAAGCGGTGTGGCGGCATCCTGTGCCTTCAGCCGCTGTAGGAGGAACGCTCCGCTGCGATAGTGCAAAAACGCCATATCGGTGGGGCGCAAGGCAAGGGCGACGGCGGCGTTGCCTTCATGGCCGGAACTGCCAATGGAGTAAAAGCTCTGCCCCTTCATCCGCCTGGAAACTAAGTCCAAGTGGCGGTTCATCACCTGGGTCTCAAACAGGTCCACCAAGGATGCCCGGGAAAGGCCTACGGCCTCCGGCGTGAGGTTGCTGTCGCTGCGAGGGAGCGCACCGGTCGCGACGCGCTCCAAAAAAGCGTCATGGACCGCTTTCGCCCGATCAAACATGTGTGCCGGCCTCGTCTGTAATCTGCCCCCGCCGCCCGGGTTGTCGGGCAGGCGGGGGACGGTGTCAACTGCCGCCGGGCGTTACCCCATCTGTTCCAGGAGGCGCGCCCGGTCGCGCTCAAAGCGCAGGCCCGCGAAATAGAAGAGCGGGATGGCGGTCGCCGACAGTCCGGAGAACACCAGAAGTGCGATCGTGTAGGGCTCGGCAAAGCCTTCCGCGCGCAACGCGTCGATCAGCACGCCGCTCAAGGTGATGCCCAGGCCCAAGCCAACCAGATTCAGCATCAGGATGTAAAAGGCCACCACTGTCGCGCGGATGCGGGCGGGCACCAGCTCCTGAACAGTGGAGAAGGTGGGCCCATAGAAGGCGCCGAGCTGAAAGAAGGTCATCAGATAGGCGAAGAAGAACCACCAATGCCCGGGATCCACCAGGCGGAAGGAGAAATTGATGGGGCTGAGCAGCAGCATCACCCAGAACAGGAACATGGCCCGGCCCGATCCCATATGCCGCTGCCACCAGTCGCTGGCGATGCCGCCGAAGAGATTGCCGGCAATCCCGCCCACGACCGCCAGATAGCCGGCGGTGAGCGCAATCCAGTTCTTGTCAAAGCCGCGTTCTTCCACAAGCCAGAGCTGGTCGAAGGCGGCCGCACCGAGCACAAAGTGGGTCGCGACCCCGCCGGCGATGGTCAGCGACAGGGCCGGTGAGGCGCGCAGGGCCGTGAAGAGATCCGCGACGATCGAGCGGAAGGACTGCTTGGCGACGTTGGGTTCGGTGGCGAGGGCCGCTTCCGCGTCGTGACGGCGCGGGGTTTCCTTGACGAAGAGCATGGCCACGGCCATCAGCAAGCCCAGAATGCCGAGCCCGTAGAAGCACCAGCGCCAGCCGATCAGGGGCGCCAGGCCTCCCGCCACCACCAGGCTGACGCCGACCCCGATGGGCACGCCCATATAGTAGAAACCGGCGGCAAAGCCGAGGCGGGAGCGCGGGAAGCGGTCAGCGAGCATGGACATGGCAGTGGGCGTGAGCACCGACTCGCCCACGCCGATGAACATGCGGGGGATAGCCAGTGACACGAACCCGCGCGCCGCGCCCGAAAGGGCTGTGAACAGGCTCCATAACGCCACCCCGGCGGCGATCAGGCGCGGCCGGTTCACCATGTCCGCAAGCGCGCCCATGAACAGGCCCATCAGCGCATAAAAGACGATGAAGACGATACCCGTGAGCAGGCCGAACTCGGTATCTGTGAGATTCAGCTCCGGCTTGATCGTGGCCGCCATGCTGGAGAGCAGTTGGCGATCGACGAAATTGAGCACGTTGAGCAGGGTGAGAAAGCACAGAAAGGCATATTGCCCGGCGCTCACGGTTTCCTCGCCGTCCTCGGGCTGGGGCCCGGCGGGCGATGTGGGCTCGGTCATGGTTGGTTCCCCTATGGCCTGGTGTTTCCCCATTGCGCGCCGGCCGCTCGTTCTGGTGTCATGGCTGGCCATGCGCATAATCGCTCAGTGTAACAAGGCAAGACAGATCGTCACGACCCGTGATCTACCGCTCGTCCTAAGGAGGCCTCGTCCATGACTGAACGGCCCATTCGTCTGGCCGCCATTCAAGCGGCCTCGCCCTTTTTCGACACCGCCGCCGGCGTGGAGAAAGCCTGCCGGTTGATCCGGGAGGCGGGTGCCATGGGCGCCGACGTGGCGGCGTTCGGCGAGAGCTGGTTGCCGGGCTATCCCTTTTTTGTGGATGCGCCCTTAAGCGAGTTGTGGTGGGACGCGGCAGCGGAGTATCTGCGCAATGCCATCCGCGTGCCGGGGCCGGAGACGGACGCCTTGGGGGCGGCGGCGCGAGCGGCCGGTTGCGATGTGGTCATCGGGGTCGCGGAGTTGCACCCGGCAACAGCGGGAACGGCCTATGCCACGCTTGTGTTCATCGGCCGGGACGGCACCCTGCTCGGGCGCCATCGCAAGCTGAAGCCCACCCATCACGAGCGCTCGGTCTGGGGCGATGGGGATGCGGCGGGCCTGACCGTTCATGAGCGGCCCTATGGCCGGCTGTCGGGCCTGAATTGTTGGGAGCACAATATTCTGCTGCCCGGCTTTGCGCTGATTGCGCAGGGGACGCAGATTCATGTGGCCGCCTGGCCGGGGCGGGAGCCGGAGGAAGCGCCGCGCGAGCCGGTCTGGGCGCGTCAGATCTTGCTCAGCCGCGCCTATGCGAGCCAGGCGGGGGCTTATGTGATTGCGGCGGCGGGCTTGCGCCGGGCGGGCGATGTGCCTGAGCGCTTTCGGCCGCTTGCGCCGTTTGAGCACAATGGCTGTTCGGCCCTTATCGATCCGTGGGGGGAGGTGCTCGCTCAAGCCGGCAGCGGCGAGGAAATTCTGACCGCCGAAGCGCATTTGTCGCGCTGCCGCCAAGCCAAGCTGGCGTGTGATCCGGCTGGCCATTATGCGCGGCCCGACCTGTTCGAGGTGTCCTTAGAGGGACGGCGGTTGTTTCCCGCGGACGGGTCCGTCTCTTAAAGGATCTCCACCCAGCGCCTGTCCCATTTCGGCGCGGCGTGTCGGCGCGGCACAGGAATGACCGGGGCCGTGCGACTTTGACTCACTCGCACGTGCCATTGAGCGCGCGGCACCTGCTCGGCGGGCACCGTCGCGTCCCGCGCGTGAGCGCAGGGGCCAGCGGCCTGAGTGTTCAGGCTGACGGGCCGCCGCATTGGCCGAGAGTCTCAGTAAACTCAAAACATTATCGGGTCTTGGCGGGGCGCTGCGTGATTTGTGCGGCTGCGAACGCCGGTCAGAGTGACTAAAACCTTAAGCATGTCTAATCCAGGTGGGGTAAGCCCATGGTTCATGCTGACGGACTCAGAGTGGTATTCCCAAAGGACGGGCTGGTGCGTTGTATATAGCGCCCGCTGTCACAGAATTCACTCGCTGATTATTAATACTTCTTTCGGTTTTGCATCGAAGGGTCAGGGTTTTCGCGGCCTCAACCCAATCATTACAAGCTTGTAGGATGCGAAACTCGGCTTTGGCCTTTTCTCCAACTTGGAATTCTGTTAGACGATGGAGCTGTCTGTCGGGGCACGAGCGATGCCCGATGCCCCTTCATACGCCGTGCGAGTCCGGACGAATGAGCCTGTGGTCAACGGGTCTGGGCCCTTCCGCGTCCGTCCTGTTTGGACACGGTCTGTGTGTCCAGCAGACGCAGCCAGCCCGCCAAGGCTGGCACTCCGACCACGGACTGCCTCGCTGTCGAGCGGTCAAGATCGACAGGCGGGCGCAGGGCTGACGGACAGGCGCGGCGCGGCGGGGATATCGGCCAAAACCGGCGGACAGCCACGACCTTCAAGACGACCGGCGGATCAAGAACCGGCAAGGTCACGGCATACCGGCACACGGTGTCGGCACAGCGAAAGGGCTGCAGACTTCGCGAAGGGGGAGTGTTTGGCACGATCCTTGAAGCCTGCTCCGTGAGCAACGACCCGGCTCGGCACAGAACTGGCCGCGGTTTGGTAAAGTGGGGCTTAAGAAGATGACGACAGAATTGAAGCGTTTAACGCAAGCTCTTGGTTCGCCGGATTTCCAACTGCGTGAAATTCAGCGGGAGCAACGGCTGATGGAAGCGGCCTCGCGCTGGCCGATCCTGCGCGATGTGGCACCGGACTATGCGGCGCCGACGCGCAAGATCAACGTCAATCTCAGCGTGCCCGCAGCCGCGAAGCCCGAGCCCGCCGTCGTGCGCATCCAAGCCAAGCGCACCGAGAGCGAGACCGCGCCGGAAGCTCCGGCCACTGAGACACAGAGCGCGCCGACAAAAGGTCAGCTCTCGAATGTTTTCCTGCGCCTGAAAGGCAAGGAAAAGAAGAGCGATGGCGGCAAAGACAAATTTGCCGTGATCTGACGACACGAAGGGGTGGGGGTCGTTAACTGGGTGTTAAGCATCCATCCTGCTTCCTACGGGTGGTGTTGGGTGCTTACATTAGTAAACGGTGCTGGTTGGTATGGGTATCCTCAACATAGGCTCGCCGAAGGGTGGCGTTGGCAAGACAACTCTTGCCGCCAATCTTGCGGCTATACTTGCGGATCGCGGGCTGAAAATTCTGCTGGTCGACTACGACCCGCAGAACGCGGCCCGGGTCTATTACAATCTGCCTATGTCGTATGACGACGGATGGTGTGATGCGGCCTCAAAACGCCGCAGTCTCTTCGATCACGTCGTCGAAGTGCGAACCAATCTCTTCCTCTTGCCCTTTGGTGATGCCGAAATCGACGCGCGGACCCAGGCGGGGTTGAGCGCTAAAGTCAATGATCGGTGGCTTGAGAACCAGATGCAGGCCTTCTTGGCCGAAGGCTTTCTCGTTCTCAATGACACGGCCGCAGGCGGCGGTGTCATGGGCCATTTCGCGGCACAATCGGCGGCCATGCATGTCATGGTCCTGGAGCCCGATCCCTCATCCTTGGCTTTGCTCGACCCTATCGACCGGTTCCGCGCCGGAAGCCAGGCCCCTGTTGCCTTCATCTTGAACAAGGCGGAGCCGTCGCGTCCGCTCGCCCGGGATATGGAAATCGTCCTGACCCGGCATTTGGGCGCGCACATGCTGGGCAGCGTTCGCCGGGATATGGCTATCCCGGAAGCGCTGGCACGGCGCTCCTTGTTCATCGACCAGTCTCCGTCGGCGGCGCCGACGAACGATCTTTTTGCCATCGCCGACAAGCTGCTGGATCGGTATGCGAAAGACGTTGGCGTGAGATCAGGACTGGGCGAACGAGAAGGCAGCGGAGTCTTTACCTTAGCCAAAGCATGATGGGGACGCCCGGATGCGCATGAGGTGCGTCTAAGGCTGAACCTGACAGTTAAGCAAGAGTCACGGTCATGACGCCTCGGAACCCGCTGGTGGCGCTAGTCCTGTTTTTGGTCTTCGTCCTCGGACTATTTGTGGCCTTCGTGGTCATCACCACCCCGTTCAGGGAACCTGACGACCAGGCCTGGTTCGGCCTCGCGGCCGTTATCGGCATTTATATTGCCGGACGATTCCAGAGCCGGTCCATGATCACGGTGCTGACCGTGCTCTCCTTCATCTTCGTCAGCCGCTACCTGTTCTGGCGGATGACAGAGACTTTGGAGTTTCAGGATTGGCTGTCAGCCTTCCTGGGCTATGGCCTGTTCCTCGCCGAGCTTTATCTCTGGATCGCGCTGCTTGTGACCTATGTGCAGTCCGCTTGGCCGCTTGGGCGCAAGCCCGTGGAGTTGCCCGCGGACATGTCGCAATGGCCGACCGTGGATATCCTGATCCCGACTTTCAACGAAGACCTCAGCATTGTGTCGAAGACCGTGCTGGCGGCGAAAGCGCTGGAATATCCGGTCGATAAGATGCGCGTCTATATCCTGGACGACGGCAACCGGCCAGAGTTCCGCGATTTCGCGCGTGAGGTGGGCGTTGGGTACATCACCCGCGATAACAACCTCTTCGCCAAGGCGGGCAATCTGAACAATGCCATGCAGCACACCAATGGCGAGCTGGTGGCGGTGTTCGACTGTGACCACATCCCGACCCGCTGGTTCCTGCAATTGACGTCCGGCTGGTTTGTGCGCGAACCGCGCATGGCTTTCATTCAGACGCCGCACCACTTCTACAACCACGATCCGTTCCTGCGGAACCTGTCGGCCGGCGATAAAGTGCCGCCGGAAGGCCTGCTGTTTTACGGTCTGGTGCAGGACGGCAATGACTTCTGGAATGCGAGCTTCTTCTGCGGCTCCTGCGCGCTGCTGCGCCGGTCGGCCATCGAAGAAGTGGGCGGCTTTGCCATCGAGACGGTGACGGAAGACGCGGAAACCGCGCTCAAGATGCACCGTCGCGGGTGGAAGAGTGGCTTCCTGCGTGTGCCCATGGCCGCGGGGTTGGCGACCGAAACTCTGGGCCGGTTCATCCAGCAGCGGATTCGCTGGGCGCGCGGCATGGTGCAGATCCTGCGCATCGATAATCCTCTCTTGGGACCGGGGCTGACCCTGGCGCAGCGGCTTTGCTACCTCAGCGCCATGATGCACTTCCTGTTCCCGCTGCCGCGCTTCGTGCTCTTGACCGCGCCGTTGGCGTTCCTGGTCATGGATGTGCGGATCATCACCGCGAGCGCCTTTGAGGTGTTCGTGAACGCGCTGCCTTATCTGATCATCGTGATCTATGTGAACTGGCGCATTCAGGGACGCTATCGACACGTCTTCTGGTCCGACGTGTACGAGACCGCGCTGACGCTGCACTTGCTGTGGCCGACAGTGAAGACGTTCCTGTTCCCCAAGGGCGGCAAGTTCAATGTGACCTCCAAAGGCGGCAGCACGGACGAAACCTATTTCGACACCCGCCTGATGCTTTGGCACATCATTCTGGGCCTGGTGCTGGTCGCCGGCATCTTCTACGGCGCTTACGGCATGTTCACGGGTCGCTATGTGGTGCTCGATGAGGCGGGCAATGTGCTGCAGAGCGAGATCGGCACAGCGCTGCTGAACCTCTTCTGGGCAGTGATCAGCCTCATCTATGTGGGCGCCAGCATCGCGGTGGCCCGCGAGCTGAGCCATGGCGCCGACCACCGGGTGTCGGCGCAGATGCCGGCGGCGGTGCGCCTGGCGGATGGACGCACGGTGGCCGGGACCACCATCGATCTCAGCCAGGGTGATGTGCGCTTGGACGTGCCGCAGCCGGACGGCGTCATCGGTAAGACCATCCATGTGGAGGTTGATGCCGCCAATGACCGGATCACGCTGCCGGCCGATGTGGTCGAGTGGCGGGGCAACACCCTGACCGCGCGCTTCACACCGAAGTCGCTCGATCAGCAGTCTGACCTTGTGCGGCTGGTCTTTGGCCGTGGGGATGCCTGGATCGACTGGGACCGCACCCATGTGGATGCGACGCCGTTGCAGTCGGCCGGGGAGATCTTTGGATCGATCGGATCCTTCCTGAATTGGAGTGGGGGGCGCGTTGGCAAGCTTGCCGCTGGGTCCGACTCGCGCGGCGGTGCCGCGGGAGAGGGCGGAGCGGCCGGCAAACGCTCGCCGAAAGGAGTATTGGAGAGCGCAATGAAGGACGCCGCGCGGCAAACGAACACCATCCTGGCCCTGATCGCGGCCGGCCTACTGAGCCTAGCCGTCACTGGGGACGCGGTGGCACAGGAAGGTCGTGAACCAGTGATCCTGGACCGTCCGCAAACGGAAGCGGCTGCTGAAGAGCCGGCCGCTGACGAAGAAAGCGTTGTGCCGGGCTCCGATCGGGGGCAGGGCACACCGTTCTTCCAGCCGGGGCAACTGTCTTTCCCGACCTCGGCCCCGGGCGAGGCCCCGACACTCGAAGAGGAAGCGGGTCTGGCGACTGATAGCGAGCGTGATGCGCTGAACGCGCTGGCCGTTGGCAATCGTGCGGCCACCACGCGGCTGATTTCGCTCACCCTGCGGGATCTGGGGGCAGAGCCTTCCATCCTGCTGCGCAACGGCTCGGTGCGGGGCATTCCTTTCTCCGTGCGCTCCGACGAAGTGGTCACCGAGGCGCTCGTGTCGTTGAACCTGACCTTCTCGCCGACGCTGCTGTCGGGCCGCAGCACGCTTGTGGTGCTGCTGAACGGTGAAGGCGTGGGCACGGTCGATTTGGACCCGAGCTACGGCACCACGCGCACGGTGAATATGCCGGTGGATCCGTTCCTGCTGCGCACGAACAATGAGCTGCTGTTCGAGTTCATCGGCGAAGGCGCCAGCGGCAATCCGGAATGCCCGACGGAAATCGATCCGTCCGTGTGGGTCCGGGTGGGGCATCTCAGCAAGGTGGTGCTGTCGGCGAGCCGCTTTAAAGTGCGCGACGACCTGGCCATGTTGCCCTCGCCCTTCTTCGACAAGAGCGACCCGACGCGGCTGGAACTGCCGGTGGTGATGCCGCGCAATCCGTCGCTGGACATGCTGCGCGCGAGTTCCATCGTCGCCTCGTACTGGGGCCGTCTGGCGGACTATCGCGGCGCCTCCTTCCCGGTGTTCCTGAATGAACTGCCGGAAGACAATGCCGTGGTCTTTGCGCGCTCCAACGCGGCGCCGGCCGGTGTGAACCTGCCGCCGATTGGGGGGCCGACCATTGCGGTGGTGGACAATCCGGCATCGCCCACCTCTAAGCTGCTGCTGGTCCTGGGCCGGACGGATTTGGAACTGGTGCACGCGGCGCAGGCCCTGGCCATCGGTCCGTTCGCGTTGAGCGGTTCCGCCGTGCCGGTGTCCCAGCCGACACTGCAACCGCGCGATCCCTATGACGCCAAAGCCTGGCTGCCCAGCAACCGTCCGGTGCCGTTTGGTGAGTTCGTGAGCGCCGAGCAGCTGGAAGGCCGTGGTCTGACGCCGGGCGTGCTGACCTTCAACTTCCGCGCCTCGCCCGACATCTTCTTGTGGGGCCAGGACGGGATCCCGGTGACGGTGCGCTATCGCTATCCGTCGAACCGCTTCATCGACCATTCCGCATCCCGGCTCGATGTGCTGATCAACGATACGTACATTGACAGCCTGCCGCTGGAGCGCACGGCGACGTCCGACTTCGCCGACGATGTTCTGCTGGCGGACTTCACCCAGAACCAGGGCACGGTCTATGTGCCGCCGTTCCAGATCCTGGGGCAGAACCGTCTGCAGTTCTTCTTCGACCTGCAGCAGGTGAACCGGGGCGGCAACTGCTCTGACATCATCCCGACGGACATCCGGTCCGGCATTGATGTGTCCTCTGAAATCGATATGCGCGGCATCTATCGCCTGGCGCGCATGCCGAACCTGGCCTTCATGGTGCAGGCAGGCTTCCCCTTCACCCGCATGGCGGACCTGTCGGAAACCGCGTTCGTGATGCCGAACGGGTATGCAGAAGAAGACATCGAGGCGCTGCTGGCGCTCTCCGGTCTCTTCGGCGCCCGCAGTGGTGAATCCGGCTTCAATGTGCTGGTGGTGGGCCCGGATCTGGCCTCGGCCGCGTCCGACCGTGACCTGGTGGTGATCGGGACCTTTGACAATCAGCCGCTGCTGCGTCGCTGGTCCGAAGACCTGCCGTTCCGTCCCGACAATGGCGCGATCATCGTGCCGGCCGCGGACGAGGTGCGCACCAACGCCTCGCCCATGAGTTCCTGGTTCCGCTCCAGCGACGAGCCGGACACCGTCCGCCTGCAGAGCACCTCCATCAAGGGCCTGTTCAGCATGCGCTCGCCTGAGGCGGCCGACCGCACCGTGGTGGCGGTGATGGCGGACAATCGGGAAGATATGCGTGAAGTGCTAACGGCCATCACGACGCCGGATCTGGCGGCCCAGGTTCAAGGGGACCTGGTGACCGTGGAAGGTGAGAGTGTCATCAGCCGTAGCGTCGCGCAAAGCTATGAAATCGGGAACCTGCCGTTCATGACCCGGGCACGCTGGTTTGTCAGCGATAAGCCCATCGGCATGATCGTGCTGGTGCTGTGTGCGGGCCTGCTGCTGGGCTTCCCGATCTTCACTTGGCTGCGGTCGAGCGCGGCGGAAAAAACAAAGCAGTAGACTGGGTAATCAAGGGGCATCGCGGAACGCGAGACGAAACTGAGTAGATGAGGCGCACGCTCCCGTGCGGCGCTATTGGAGAACGCTAATGTCCGAGTACCAACTGCCTCGTTCCCGCACTGCCCGGCGTCCCGGGGTGCTGTTGGCGGGAGTATCTTCTCTCGCCATCGCCCTCTGCGTGGCACAGGGGGCTCAGGCCCAGACTGCCGATCGGCCCATCGCGCCGCCGCAGCCGACGGGGACCGTTCAGGCCCCGCCGGCAGCCGGTGACCTGCTGGCGCCGCCCGTTGATCTGACCGCTGAACAGGCGGGCGGACAACGCTATAGCGAAATTGAGAACCGGCTCCTGCGTCAGGCCCGGTTCTGGGAAGCTCGCTTCAACCGTGAAGCCGCGGTGGAGGTGCTGGAGAAAGTGCTTTCCATCAATCCGCGCAATGAGCAGGCGCTCTATCATCTGGGCCGCCAGGAAGCCCAGCGCGGCAATATGGAGCGCGCCCGTGATTATCTTCAGCGGCTGCGGGGGATTCGGGCGCCGGAGACCACGGTGGCTCAGCTCGAAGCCACGATCCGTCTCTATCAGAACCAGGGCCGCCTTCTGAACGAAGCCCGGCGCCTGGCGCAGGAGCAGCAGACGGAAGAAGCAATTCAGCAATATCAGCAGATCTTCGGCGGCACGACGCCGAGCGCTGAGATTGCGGTCGAGTACTACCAGACGCTGGCCGGTGACGATGAGAGCTGGGAAGCCGGTGTACGGGGCCTGCAAGAGGAACTGGAGCGCGATCCGGACAATCGGCAGGCGGAATTTTCACTGGCGGAAGTCCTGACCTATCGCGAGGAAACCCGTCGCGAGGGTCTGGACCGGCTGCGCCGGTTTGCGGCTGATGAGGGCTTCTCCGAGCGTGCCGCACAGGCCTATCGCAATGGTCTGCTGTGGTTGAACGCCTCGCTGAATGACAAGGCGCTCTACGACGAGTATCTGGCGACCTATCCCAATGACGCGGAAATGCAGGCGAAATTCACCCGCCTGACCAAGCCGCCGGTGCTGGCCACCGCATCGCCGCTCGTCAACGAAGCCTACCGTGATCTCTACAGCGGCAATCTCGACGCGGCGGAAGAGGGTCTGAATCGGGCGCTCGCCGACAATCCCAATGATGCCGATGCGCTGGCGGCGCTCGGGATCATCCGCCTGCGCCGCAACGAGTTCGCCGGGGCCGAGGAAGCCTTCGCCCGCGCGATTGAGATTGCGCCGGACGTGGAAGAGCGGATTGCAGATTCTTACAAGGCCGCGCGCTTCTGGAGTGCCTATAACCGGGCTCAGGACGCGAGCCGCCGCGGTGAGTTGCAAACTGCTGAGCGTATCCTGCTGGAAATCTCCAACGAGGATGTGGAAGGGTCCGAGTGGGCACAGGTGGCGCTGGCCGACACCTATGTGAAGATGGACCGCCTGTCCCAGGCGGACACGCTTTATCGGGAAATCCTGCGCCAGGATGATGACAATGCGGCCGCCGTGATGGGCCTTGTCAGCATCGCCCAGAAGCGGGGCAACCTGAACAATGCCATTCAACTGGGCCGCCGTCTGTCGGCGGAAGACCGCCAGCGCGTGGGATTGAACTCGCTGGAAGCCCAGCTCATGCGCCGGCGCGCCGAAGCGGCCATGGGCGAGGGCCGGGTGGGAGCCGCCCGCCGAGAACTGGAAGCAGCCGTCAGCCGGCTGCCGAACGATCCCTGGCTGCGCCTTGACTATGCCACGCTGCTGCTCAATGGCGGCAATCGCGCGGCGGCGCAGGAGCAGATCCAGGAAATGCTCCGGCGCAATCCGAACGGGTCGCAGACCAAACAGGCCGCGGCCGTTTACTATTCCCGCATCGACAATTGGGATGAGGTGATCCGCCTCATCGATAGTCTGCCGGTGCGCAACCGCAATGCGGGCATGCGGCGTCTGTTGGCCGAGGCGCAGTTCTCCAAGGCCATCGCGGCTGCGAAGACCGACGCGCGCCGGGGCCGCAACGAAGCGGCGATCCAGCGCCTGGACCAGCTTGCGCGCGCTTACGCCCAAGACGGCGACAAGAGCGTGGCCATTGCCGACGCTTATGCCGCCGCCGATGCGGACGCCCAGGCCGTGGCTCTGGCCCGGCGCCTGGTGGGTATGCGCTCGGATCTGTCACCGGCATCTCTGGTGCGCCTTGCGGAAATCCTGAGCAACAACAATGACCGGGCCGGCGCGAACCGTCTGCTGGCGGAACTGCGCAGCCGGGACAATTTGCCGGGTGGCTTTGATGCTCAGCTTGCGAACCTGCGCAAGAAGAACGTCCTTGCCCGCGTGCGCCAGATGGTCGATGACCGGGAATATGTGGAAGCGTTCGACGAGCTGACGCCGGTCCTGGAAGCCAATCCGCGTGACAACGAAGTGCTGCGCCTTGCCGGGGAGATCAACCTCCTGGCCGGGCATGGCGACATCGCTTACGAGTATTTCGCCCGGGCCATTTCGGTGGAGCCGGAGGATGAATACTCCATCAGTGGCGCGGTCGGCGCGGCGCTGCAAATTCCGGATATCGACGCGGCAAGCCGTCTGCTCGAAGCGGCGATCTCGCGGATGCCGAACAATCCGACACTCTACTTGCTTGCGGCGGACATTGCGCAGGCTGCCGGAAACAAGAAGGCGACGCTGGAGGCTCTGGAAGCCGCTCGCACGCTGGAACGGCGGCTGGACGGCACGGAAGAAGATGCGCCGGCTTTGGGCCGTCGCACGCCGGGTCTTTACGGTCCCTCCGGTCGTCGCACGCCGGGTCTTGACGAAGAAGCCCGTCTTGATACGGCGCCGGTGCAGGAGTACGCGGCGTTGAGCTGGGCGGAAACGCTGAGCCGTCGTCTCGACGCAACGCCTTATGGGGACTACACCCTGACGCTGACCGGGACATCGCCGATCCAGATCTCGAACCCGGATCTGCACCCGTCCAGCGATCAAGGACCGTCTGTCGAGGCCCAGGCGTGGACGGCACCGACAGTGTCGCTGCGGACGGCCGCACTGGAAGGCGATGCGGATACGGACGGCATCCGGGTGGTGGATACGGCCGGTCAGACCCGTGATCCGTATGACACCTATCTGCTGGCCCAGGCGGAAACTGAGGACGAGCCCTACGACACCTATGAGACCGAGCGGGTGCGGCGCATGCTGCGCGGTATCTCCGAGGGTCGAGAAGGCACTGAAGAGCAAACCACGCGGGCGATCCCGCTGCGCGGTGCGCCGTTGCAGGAATCCTCCGCCGCGCGGTTTGAAATTCCGCGTGCACCGGTGCCGGTGGAACAGCGTCTTGAAGATCTGCGCTGGGAAGTCGGCACGGTGGCCTCTCAATTCGTCGGCGTGCGCGTGCGCCGGGGTGAGGGCGGCATTAGCCGGGTGATCGAGGTGTCCTCGGAAATTCGCGGGGAAACCAACCTCTTCAACGGGCGCGCTTATGCCCAGGCCACGCCGACGTTCATCACCGCCGGTGATGAGGCCACGGGCCGGGCGTCTTATCGCCGCTACGGCACCAACGCGACTGATCCGGTGCTGGCCGTCATGGATCCGGCGGTGACCGTGGAGGACCAGGGTGCTGCCGGTGTGGCCATTGAGGTGGGTTATGACCGCGGCCGGTTCCATGCGGATGTGGGCTCCACGCCCATCGGCTTTGAAGTGCTGAACCTGGTTGGTGGCATCAGCTACGACTTCGAACTCCAGGATGGGTGGTTCCTGCGCGCGATCGCGGAACGGCGTGCTGTGAAAGACAGTGTGCTGTCCTATTCGGGGTCTGAGGACGCGGGGAACCAGTTCTCCAGCGGCGGCTTCCAGGGCTCCGGCGAAACCTTCGGTGGTGTCACCCGCAGTGGGGGGCGCGGCACGTTCCTGAAAGACTTCGGCCAAAGCGGCGTCTATCTCGGCGGTGCGGCCATGGTCTATCAGGGCGAAAACACCGAGAACAACAACTACTATGAAGCCACGGGTGGCTTCTACTATGCGCCGATCCAGGAACGGGACCGGCGCCTGCAGGTGGGCTACAACACCACGTATTTCGCCTTTGACGAAAACCGGAGCTTCTTCACTCTGGGGCATGGCGGTTACTTCAGCCCGCAGTCCTTCGTCTCCGCGTCGGTCCCGGTCGATTACCGGGTGGACAAGGGCAAGCTGAAATACAGCCTGAACGGGGCCGTGGGTGTGCAGTACTTCCGCGAGGACGGCGAGCGCTTCTTCCCGGATGACGACAACCTGCAAGCTCTGAGTGGGGCGTTCCTGCAGAACAATGAGCGCAACACCTATCGCAGTGATGACAGCCTGGAACTGAGCTTCCGCCTGGGCGGGGAGGTCAGTTATCGCCTTGGCGATCGCCTCGAGTTCGGCGCCCGCGCTATCCACGACGATACGGCCGGCTACACCGAAACCAGCGGTGCCATCGGCCTGCGCTACCGCTTCGGTGGTGGTGACTAATCGAACCACCGATTGCAGATCGGTGTGAAAAACGGGGGGCCCGGGCCGGAGATGGCCTGGGCCTTCTGTCTATGCAGCCGGTACACCTAATGAGTTTGGACCGGCTCTTGCATATGGTCGAATGCCATGGTGTATCGGTTCACAATGAACGCAGTCCGTCACCAGGGCTCCGTGTGATCTGTTTGAAGTGAGAGACCAGACCGATGGAAGATCAGTACGCCATTCGCGCCCAGTTGAAGCATCGGTTTCATCCGCAGTGGCGTGACCTGTTCATTGGCATGCTGGACCAGTTCGAGGACCAGCAACGCCTTGCCACGTTCATGCGCGGCGCCGGTGCGCGCATAGCCAAATCCGCCGATCTCGGGGAAACCCGGTCGCTGACCGATCTGGAATATGCGTTGAACGCCTATTTTCTGGAGACGGAATGGGGCTGGGTGAACATTGACGAGCGCGAGGATTTCCTCTGGCTGCGTCATGGTGGCTACCCGGCCATGGGTATCGAGATGGCGGCCCCGGAACGGGCCATGCTGCATGTTCTGGAGGGCTTCTATACGGAGCTTTTGAACCGGCTGGCCAATACCGCCGATTTTACCGCGCGCTGCATCGACTATCCGTCCACGTCTTTCGAGATTGCCAACCTGGCTTACGGCGACCACTGACGCGCAGCCGCCGCATCGACCGAACAAAAAAGGCCCGGCGCACCGCCGGGCCTTTTGTGTTGGAGATGGTTCTCAAGGTCGTCGATTGGGCGTGCTTTCCGGGTGGACAACCGCACACATGGTTCCTGAAAGTGCTCTGAAAGCGGTGAGCGTCAGTACTGCGCCACGCCCATGGACATGGCTGCGAGCGTGGAGAACATCACCAGGCTGGCGCTGTAGTAATCGTCATCCTGGGTCACGGCTGGGAAGGTCAGCTGCGACGCTCGGCTGATCTGGCCTTCATTGCGGAAGGCGGCGAGGTCTACGAGCTGGCGCACGGCCAGGAAGCCGTTGGCAGCCCGATAGGTGGAGGTCTCGCCGGTAAACGGATCAATCCAGCTCGGCGGCGCTTCCCCGGACGGGTAAGGGCGCCAGGCAGCGCTATAGCGGCTGATGTAGCGCGGCGTATTGTGCCCAGCCCAGACAAGATACAGCGGCACACGGATTGCGTCGTAACCAAAGCGTTTCGGTTTCACCGGCGCAGGCGCCAGGGCCCCTTGCTCGTCGAAGGTCATCCAATCGAGCGGCAAAGACAGATCACCAAAGGCGGCAGTCTGCGCGAACATCAGACAATCGCGGTAGATGTCCACCCAGGTTTCCGAGCGGGTGTGTGCGGCGATCTCCTGAAGGGCCGGGAAAACGCAATAAGACAAGTTCAGAGTCCGCCGACCGAAGCCGTCATAGCCTTGCACGCCGGGCAGCAGGATATGGCGATTGGCGAAGGTCTGGACCACCCGCGCTTCAATGGCGTCGATCACGCCCTCGGCCGCTTCGGTGTAGCTGGGCCGATCCCACACATTGCCCGCCATCAGCAGTGCCCAGGCGATCATCAGATCGCCGTCGGTGGCATTGTTGGGGTCCGAGACTGGCGTATCGGGATGGGACGGGTCATAGCGCCAGGAATACAGACCGTCTTCGCGGCGCAGATGCGAATCGGTCCACCGCCAGATCTGGGCGAAGCTCTTTGGATCATTGGCGAAGAGCGAGAACAGCATGCCGGTGCCCTGGCTCTCCGTATGGGAGATGTTCCGGTTGCCGGTATCAATGATGCGCCCGTCCCGATGCATGAAGCGGGCTTTATAGCGTGCCCATTGCTCGGTGAATGGCACGACTGGGCCGCGCTGGCGCACGCTGTCGCCGCTGCGGGTTTGGGCATCGGCCACGGCGGTATTGGCCACCGTCACCAGCGCAATGAGCGCCAGGGGGAGGAGACACGCGGCCGCGCAGGCCAGGGGCCTGGCCAGCAAGGCCCAAGGCTTCGCCAGCGAAGCAAAAAAAGACTGTCTGCGCACGGATACAACCCCCCGCTGGACAAAACGAATATGGGCCTGCCTCGGTACCGGGGGATCTGGCGTCCCCCTCGGACCTAAAACGGCATTCAACTCTGGCGGACAACTGAAGCGCCATCGTCCCTGACGTGTCGTCGTCGCAGAGCGGTTCCGGAGCTGTGCTCGGAACAAGCCCTATGAGTCTGAGTGTTATTTCCCCACGCCCTGCGAAGCCTGCGTCACAGGTGCGGCGGTATTATGGCGTGTTCCCGTCTCTCCCGAGAAAAGACCATAACAAATAAGTCGGCATCATGCATATCAAAATGGCACACCGTCTTTATGCGGGCCTTTCTGAGCAGCGCGAGCCTTCTTCAGGCCGTCTATACTCTCAAACTCCTAACCATCCGATCCGGATATTGATGGTTACTGATTATCCGGCGTGCGCGGCGTGACCCGCCAGATGCGGCCAGCGGGCTGAGTGGCTCCTTTGGGGCCTTCCGTGGCCAGATAAAGGGCGCCGTCAGGGCCGCTGCGCACATCGCGCACGCGCTCTTCCAATTCGCTAAACAGCACTTCTGAGGTTTCGTCAGGCCCTTCAGACACGGGCATGCCATTGCTCATGGGGATGCGGCGCACATGGCCGCTTGTTACGCCGTCCTCGGCCGCGTCTCCGGGGATCAAGGCCGCCACGAACACATCGCCTGTCCAGGTGGGGAACGCATCGCCCGTGTAAAGCGCCATGCCCGCCGGAGCGATAGACGGCGTCCAATAGACGAGCGGTGGCTCCATACCCTCATACTCTTCAAAGGGGGTGATGCGGGCGCCGGTGTAATCGATGCCGAAGCTGGCGATGGGCCAGCCGTAATTCGTGCCGCGCTGGATAAGATTCAGTTCATCACCGCCTTGCGGCCCATGCTCGTGGGCAAACACCCTGTCGCGCGCCGTATCATAGACGATGGCCTGTGCATTACGGTGGCCGTAGCTCCAGATCTCGGGCTTGGCGTTGGCGAGGCTTGTAAACGGATTATCCTCCGGCACCGTTCCGTCGTCATTCAACCGCACAATGGTGCCCAGGTGATTTTCCAGCCGCTGGGCGTCCTCGCGATAATTGAAGCCGTCGCCGCCCGTGAGCAGCAGGGTGCCGTCATTCAAAAAGACGACGCGTCCGCCCATATGGACATCGGTCTCGAGTGCCGGGTCGGAGGTGAAAATCACGGTGACATCGGCAAGGCCGATCGCCGTCAGCCGCGCATGGGCGAGGCTCAATGTCGTGCCGTTCTCGACCGCATGGCTGTAGGTGAGATAGACCCGTGCATTGGTCTCGAAATCCGGGTGCAGCACCACGTCGAGCAAGCCGCCCTGGCCCGCATAGCGGACTTCGGGCACCCCGGCGATGGGCTCGGGATCCAATATGTCATTGGCGATGCGGCGCAAACGGCCTGGCTTTTCGGTGACCAGCATGTCGCCATTGGGCAGGAAGGCGATGCCCCAGGGGTGATCAAGACCATCGGTGACGACGCTGAGCGTGTAGGGCTCGCTGGCATTCGCACCGGCGTCATTCGCGGGCTGCGCTCCGAGCGGCGCCGGCGTCAGAAGACTGCCCAGCACCAGGCCTATCGCGCTCAGCCATAAGGTCGCCGCAACCCGCATGTCATTTCTCCCGCCATTCGAACGTTACCGCCTTTCACTTTACGCCCATTGGGCGCACAATGACAGAGGAGAGCGCAAAGCGGACACGGCGCGAAACCCACACGCGCAAAAGAGGGCGACACCTATGGATGTCATTCGGATTTTGGCGGCATTCGTTATCGCGGTGCTCGTCACCAGCGTGCTGGCGATCATGTCTTCGACCATGTTCGTGCTGGGTGGACTGATGGAGCTCGGGGTGGACATCCCGATGAGCGAGATCCTCGGCATGCTCCTTTACGATTTGCAGGGCATGTCGCCGCTTTACGGTCCCCTGGTGGGTGTCGGTCTATTGATCGCGTTTCTGGCCGCCTGGGGCGTGAGCGCTTTATTGCCAAACGGCCTGCGTGGCTGGGTTTACATGGTGGCTGGTGCGGTGGCCATGGTCGTGATGATCATGGCGCTTGAAGCCCAGTTCGGTATTGCCATCGTCGCCGGCGCGCGGTCCATCGCGGGCCTTGCGGTTCAGGCACTGTGCGGTGCGGTGGGGGGCGGCCTTTACGGCGCAATGACGCGTCAAGACTGACGCGTCAAGACTGATGCGTCATGACAGCTCATGGCCCATCTTGGCCAGGGCGGGGGGCGGCGCCGGCTCCGCCAGATCTCCCTCGATCCGGCGCACGGCGTCGAAAAAGCCGGTGCGGGCTTCTAAGGCGTATGGGTTCTCCATCTCAATGGCGCGGAACAGTTCCGGCGAGTCATGGCGAATGAAGCCGATCGCCTGGCGTAGCAGATCGTAGCTGACCGTGGTCTGCTGAAACTCCTCCAGATCCATGGCCAGCAGGGTCTTACCGATCAAATGGGTCAGGCCCTGCACATAGGCGAGTTCCCGGTCGTGGCGCTCCGGCGTCGAGCGGATCACCTGCAGCCCCAGCGTCCCGCTGAGAAACGCCTCAACGCCGTCGATCCGGGTGCCACGGACCGGACACAGGGTGATTTTCAGATCCTTGAGCCCCTGGGCCGCACTTTGCGGACCGAATAGGGGATGCGTGCAAACAATGTCCACGTGATCGGGCAGGCGTGCCGCCAGGATCTGTGCGGGCTTCACTTTCACCGACCCCACATCAAGCACCAGCGTGCCCGCGCGCAGAAGCGGCGCCAGAGCCGTGGCCATGTCGGTCATGATTTGCACCGGTGTCGCGATCACGACGATGTCCGCCGCAGCGCAGGCCGGCAGGCTCGCCGCCGTGACCGTGGGAGCCTCCAGCGCGCTCAGATCCTGGTAGGGATCGTGCAGCAGCAGCTCAAAATGGGGCGCCAGATGCTCCAGCATGAGACGGCCGAACGCGCCCATGCCGATAATGGCTAGTTTTTGCATGATCCTGCCGTTTCTCGGGTTGGGCACGCACCATACGCGGCCCAGGCGGTTTGTGAAGGGTTGAGTCCTGCGTGGAAGGCCCGGCCTGGCCGGTGGATCCAAGATCCCACTGGGACACGGTGCCTCTAACCCGAATTGTCACTTTTCGGGACACGTCTTTTTGACTAATGTCCGGCTCAAGGGTTGACGATAGGCCCAAGCCTGAGTCGTGAGCCTGTGAGAGGCCAAGCGCCGGAGCGACCCCGGCGATTGGGACGGCCAGGAAACGGGGAAACACCTGAACCTGGAGGGAGTTTCCGCCAGGATGAGCGCAGCAGCGATATTCGGTCGAGAACGCCGAATAGCGCGGCTCGTGGTATTGGAGCCGCGGGGGGCCGAGCAGGGGGCGACGCTTGGTTAGCGTGGCATGCGGCGTGAAACGCACTGGGTTTGGGAGCACTGGGTTTGGGAGCACTCGGTCTGGGAGCACAGGGTCTGGGAGCACAGGGTCCTGGAGCGAAGTGGGACCGGAGCAGGCGACCGCACTTCAGGCGATGCGTGAGGCGGGCCAGTCGGCGTGGAAAGGGATAAGCGGGGGCCATGATTAATAACGATTGGGCCAATGTGCTGGGGGTGAACGTGTCCGTGGGCACGGTCGACTCCGCTTACCAAACCATCCGCTCTTGGATCGACACGGGGGCCCGCCACTATGTGACGATCACCGGGGCCCACGGCGTTATTGAATGTCAGCGTGACGTGACGCTGATGGGAATTCACAACCGTGCCGGCATGGTCACAGCCGACGGCATGCCGCTGGTGTGGATGAGCCGCCTGCAAGGCCATCGCAGCGCGCAACGGGTGTACGGCCCTGACCTGATGCGTCATGTGCTTGACCAAAGCCGTGACGGCTCGGTGCGGCATTATCTCTATGGCGCGACGGACGAGACCATCGCGGATCTCAAGCGCGCGATCGCGCGCGACTATCCCGGCGCGACCATTGTCGGGGCGTATGCGCCGCCGTTTCGCAAGATTGGCGCGCGGGAAGAAGAGGAGGTCATCGCGGCGATCAATGCGGCCGAGCCGCATGTGATCTGGGTGGGCCTCAGCACGCCTAAGCAGGAATATTGGATGGCGAACCACATCGCCAAACTGAATGCCAATGCGCTGATTGGCGTGGGCGCCGCCTTTGATTTCCTGGCCGGGAACAAGGCGCAGGCGCCGCGGATGATCCAGCGCTCGGGCTTGGAATGGGCTTATCGCCTGTGCACTGAGCCTGGACGCCTGGCGCGTCGTTACGCGGATATCGTGCCCCGGTTCCTTATGCTGGGCGGCATGCAGCTTGCGGGTCTGCGCAAGTGGCAGGCGCCGGAGCGGGTCACCGAGGGGGCGGGCGCGAAGGTGTTGGCCCAGGAAAACTGACGAGTTGCCGTGCAATCGGCCCAAAAGATCAGCGGACAACGCCCAAGAGAGGCGCTTTCACGCAATGCACGGCTGGCCAGCCGCGGAGGAAGGTGTTAGAGCACTCCGCGAACCGGCCAATTTTTCGATGCGCAGGATGGAGATACACGGATGGAGATGGATAAGGACAGCCTCGTTGTCGTGACCGGCGGCGGTGGTTTCATCGGCGGCCATCTGGTGAAGCACTTCATTGATAATGGCTTCAAGAAGGTGCGTTCGGTCGACATCAAGCCCTTCTCCAACTGGTATCAGGTGCACGACAGCGTCGAGAACCTGCAGCTCGACTTGGCCGACATCAACAGTTGTCGCCAGGCCGCGCGTGGCGGTCGCTACGTCTACAATTTGGCGGCCGATATGGGCGGCATGGGCTTCATTGAGAACAACAAGGCGGCGTGCATGCTGTCGGTTCTGGTGAACACCCATATGCTGATGGCTGTCAAAGAAGCCGGTGACACCGAGCGCTTCTTCTATTCCTCTTCCGCCTGCATCTACCCCGCCTATCGTCAGGGGGAGACGGATGTGACGGCGCTGAAGGAATCCGATGCGTATCCGGCGCAGTCCGAGGACGGCTATGGCTGGGAGAAGCTGTTCTCTGAGCGCATGTGCCGCCACTTCCGCGAAGACTATGGCATTGAGACCCGCGTGGCGCGCTATCACAATGTGTACGGTCCCAACGGCACGTGGCGTGGCGGTCGGGAAAAGGCGCCGGCGGCAATGTGCCGGAAGGTCATCGAGGCCAAACTGTCGGGCAATCACGAGATCGAAATCTGGGGCGACGGCGAGCAGACGCGGTCCTTCATGTATATTGACGACTGCGTGAAGGGCTCGAACCTGATCACGACCCGCGATGTGCTGGAGCCGCTGAACCTGGGCAGCGACGAGCTGGTGTCGATCAATCGTTTGGTGGAAATCGTCGAAAACATCGCCGGTGTGAAGCTGAAGCGGAATTACAAGCTCGATGCTCCGCAGGGCGTGCGCGGCCGCAACTCCGACAACACCATGATTAAGCAGGAACTCGGCTGGGCGCCGGAGATCTCGCTTGAGGATGGCATGGAGCGCACTTATCGCTGGATCTATGACGAAATGATCGCGGCGCAGGGCAATGAGAAATCGGCACCAAGTGTTGCCGCGGGCTAAGCCCGAAACCCTACGAGACAGACCCAGCGCCCGGAGATCATCCGGGCGCTTTTTTTGTGGTGGCCCACTGGGATGAGTCATCTGTAAGCAGATGATTTCATTCGGCCTACCGCTTTCTCCACACACTCCTCCCCAAGAGGATGAGGCTGTGCCCCGAAACCGCACGGGGTGAGGGCCCGCTTTGCGTTGACACGCGTCAAGTGTGGCCTTAATCACAGTCACGTGCGTCGAGTGCTGACGGATCGCGCAAGGCCTTGAAGGCGCTGCGGTCGTATCTCTCCTTCACCGTTCCGGATGTGCTGGCATGATGTCCGCGTCCAGGGCGTTTTCCGGTCCACGGAATCAGGCATGCTTCGCCGCAAGAGACAGTCCGGAATCGGCCGGGGTGTCGCGGTGCTGCGGCCGTAACGGGGTCTTTACGGATGAATCGAGCCGGCTTGATGGTCGTGGCGCTCGCCCTTGTGGTGTGGCTGTGCCCGGTCTTGAGTGTTGCCCAGGAGAGTGCGGCCCAGACCGGTCCGCGCCTGACACCCGATGTGCGGCGCATGGTGGAACTGGCCGCGGACGGTCCGGTCGACGCGCTGGCCGTCACGGCTCGTATCGCCGCGCAAGCGCTTCCGGGTACTGAGCCTGAAATCATGGCCATTGTGGCGCGCCAGGCGCCCCAGGCGGCTCCGGATGTGGCCTTCGCGCTCGGGTTACGCCCGCGCACGGCCCCGGCCGCTGTCGCGGCTGCGCAGGCCGAGGCGTCTCAAGCCGCCATTGAAGAAACCGTGACGGAAGCCCAAGTGCCGCGTTTCTGGTCGTTTGAAGGCTGGGAAGGCTCGGCCGCCCTGGGCAGTTCGCGCAGTACGGGCAACACGGAAGAAGTCTCCGTGAGCGCCGACCTCGATGCCAACCGGTCCCATGGACCGTGGTCTTATGAGCTGGCGTTGAAGGCAGAGCTGGAAGGGGCGAACGGTGAGCGCACCAAGCAGCGTTTTGAAGGCGGTGTTCAGGTCAATCGCGATTTCAGCGAGCGTTTTTATACGTTCCTGACAGCCCACTACGAGAATGACCGGTTCAGCGGCTTTGACTACCGGGTGCTGCTGTCGCCGGGCATGGGCTATCGCGCCTTCACCCGGGATGACTTGGCCTGGCGCCTGGAAGCGGGCCCGTCGGTGCGTTTCGATCATGCCGATGACAGCAATCTGCGCGCCGAGCCCGGCGCGCGCCTGTCGAGCCAGTTCCGCTGGTTGCCGGTGAAGCGGTTGACCCTGACCAACGACACCGAGGCGGTGATCAGCGAAGGGGCGACTTTGCGCAATGTGGCGGCGGCGGAAGCGCAGATCTACGGCGCCTTCTCCCTGCGTCTGTCCTATGATGTGCGGTATAATTTCGACCCGCCGGTGGATACGGACAGCCTGGATACCACCACCAAGGCGTCGCTCGTCTATTCCTTCTGACCGGCCCCGCTGCTCCCCCTTACCGGCTGTGTGGCCCCTGTCACTGACCTTGGGAGGCCCGTTCATGAGCGCCGGCATCACTCACATCGATCCGAAAATCAGCGATATCGGCGATTTCCAAGTGCGCCGGGCGCTGCCCTCCAGTCGTCGGCGCATGGTCGGGCCGTTCATCTTTTGGGATGAGATGGGCCCGGCGGTGTTCGCACCCGGAACCGGCCTTGATGTGGGGCCGCACCCTCATATCGGTCTGGCCACGGTGACTTATCTGTTCGAGGGCGAACTGATGCATCGGGACACGTTGGGCGTTGTGGCGGCGGTGCGCCCGCGCGATATCAATGTTATGGCGGCGGGCCGGGGCATTGTGCATTCCGAGCGCACGGGCGAGGAGCCACGAGCAAGCGGACAGCGCCTGCATGGCATTCAGGCGTGGATTGCGTTGCCCGAAGAGGTGGCGGAGGCCGAGCCGTGTTTTGATCATCAGGATGCCGCCGACTTGCCGTTGGTGGAGCGCCCGGGTGCGACGGTGCGGGTGATCGCGGGCTCGGCCTATGGCGTGACATCGCCGGCCCTAACGTTCTCGCCGACTCTTTACTGCGAAGCGCATCTGGAAGCGGGCGCAAGCCTTTCCCTGCCAGACGAGCATGAGGACTGCGCCCTTTATGTCGTGTCGGGCGATGTGCGTCTTGGTGGTGAGCCGGTCGCGGAGCGCACGATGGCGGTGCTCGGCGAGGGCGTGCGACCGGTGCTGATGGCGGACACGCCCGCTCATGTCATGGTGCTGGGGGGCGCGCCTCTCGGGCGGCGCTATATCACTTGGAACTTTGTGGCCTCGACGCGCGAGCGCCTGGAGAAGGCGCGCCAGGACTGGGCGCAGAGCGCCGCCGGTGGGTTTCAGGGTACATATTTCGCTCTGCCCGCGGGTGAGCACGAGCATATTCCGTTCCCGGATGACCGCGAGGGACCACCGGCCAGCACGCCCGATTGCCCGACGACCTAAGCGCGATCCAGAGAGCATGATCCAATTCGGATATGGCTGGCTGTCCTGCGGCTCACTGTGACAGTGGGGCAGGGCGGCATGGCCAAACTGGGCATGTTCACGCCGCTCGTCCGTATGGTGATGCATTCCCATGCGCTTTCAGGTCTTTGTGATCACGACAACACGCCCTTGTCCCCATTTTCGCCGCGATTCACCCTGAAGAACGCAGCCGCACGTGGTGCGGTTAAGAAGAATTCACGACGGAGGATGCAAGAGAGGCTGGACAGCGATCCGGTTCCGCGCTTAACAACCCAACCGTGACAGGGCGTTCATGGATCGAACTGTTTGGGTCTGACGGTGTTGAACGGGTGACCAGATATCTGGCTGTGCAGAAATGGCACGGCCAGATGGACCGGGCCTCAGGCTAATCCCGGAATGACACGGCGACAGATTGGTATTTCTGTGCCGTACCATGGACTTGGACTGAATAAGGACTAGCACCGCGGGCCCGAGTCGGGCATGACCCTTACAGAAAGGGTCGCGGACTCTTTGTCGGTATCACCGGGGGGACACTTTGCCTCTCTCTGCGAGTAACGCCTTGCTCCCCGGTTCCTTCCACAGGGGAGAACAATGGTAGATCTCATCAACGGACTGGGTGGTGACGAAGGATTCGGCGAATTCTCCGTGACAACTGGCGACAATACGAGCGTTGCCGTAAACCTGACCAACAACAATTTCTTCGGCAACCAGCTGAAGATTGGCGATGGTCTCTTCAGCCAGGTCAAAGTTAGCACCAACGGCTATATCAGCTTCGGAAGCCTCTCCGACGGTACCATCGTTCCGGGAGCAGACTCCCTGGCGGATACTTTCGGCTCGGTCCCGTTCATCGCGCCCTTCTTCGCCAATGCGGACACCACGTCGCCGGACGTGCTGTTCGACCCGACCCCGGGCGGTACTTCTCAGGGTTCGAACGAAGTTTTCATCGATATCACCTCGAACACGCTGACGGTGACCTGGGATGATGTTGGCTTCTCTGATGGCGTTCCGGGAACCGGCAATGTTTCCGCGTTGAACGCCTTCCAGGTGATCATCACTGATCGCTCTGATGAAGCTGGCTTCCAGCTCGGTGATTTCGACATCGAGATTCGCTACGAGGACATCAATTGGGCGGCTGGCACCAATCCGGGCGATGTCACCGCGCGGGCCGCGATCTGGTCGGGCAATGAAGCGGACGGCTTCATCGAACTGCCGGGCTCGGGAACCGAAGCTGGCGTGCTGGCGCTGGACGAGACTCTCGGCAACACCAATGAGCCGGGCCGCTTCTTCTTCGAAGTGCGCGACGGTGTGATCTCGCAAGTGCAATTCCTGCCGACCCTGTCCGTGAATGCGGATGCGCTAAGTGTGGCGGAAGGCGCTGGCGGCACCACCGACGTGACCTTCACGCTGACGCGCTCTGACTCGAATGGCGCTTTGAACGTGCCCTTCACCATCGATGGCTCCGGCGGCAACCCGGCCAACAGCGATGACGTGCAAGGCGACCTGCCGTTCTCCGGCACCGCCACCTTCGCGGATGGCGCACTGACCACCACCGTGACCATTCAGGTCTCCGGCGATGTGGACATTGAGGCGGACGAGGATCTGACCATCACGTTGGATCCGCAAAACACGCTCACCGACGTGGTGACCATCACGGCGCAGACCGCGACCACCACCGTGACCAATGACGACGACGGATCGAACCAGGCGCCGGTTGCTGCCGCGGATGCCTTCGCCATCAACGAAGATGGCGGCCAGGTCGCTGGCAGTGTGCTGGCGGACAATGGCAATGGTCCGGACTTCGACGTGGAAAACGATGTGCCGCTGACCACGACGGTGGCCACGGATGTGTCGAACGGGACGCTGGTGCTGAACGCCAATGGGACGTTCACCTACACGCCGGATGCCAATTTCGAAGGCGTCGACACCTTCACCTACACCTTGACCGACAGCCAGGGTGAAAGCAGCGTTGGCACGGTGACCATCACGGTCAACCCGACCAATGACGCGCCGGTGGCCGCCGATGATGATTTCATCGTTGTCGAGGACACGCCGCTCAATGGCAATCTGCTTGCGGACAATGGCAACGGCCTCGACAGCGATCTGGACGGTGACGCGCTGACGACGGCGCTGGCCGTGGCTCCGGCCAATGGTGTGGTGCAGATCAATGGTGACGGCTCCTTCACGTATACGCCAAACGCCAACTTCACTGGCAACGACACCTTCACCTATTCGCTGAGCGACGGGACGTTGCTCGATACAGGCATCGTGACCGTACAGGTGACGCCGGTGGACGAAGCTCCGCTTGCGCAAGATGATGTGCTGCTTACTGAAGAGGACACCATCCTCACCGGGAGCCTGTTTGCCGATAACGGCAATGGTGTCGACGAGGATCCGGACGGCTCTGCCATCTCCGTGACTCTGCTCAACGGTAATGCGCTGAATGCGGGCGTGGGCCAGATCGTTCTGTCCGGCGGCGGCATTCTGACCGTCAATGCGGACGGCTCGTTCACCTTCGATCCGAACGAAGCCTATAACGGTCTGACCGATGGTCAGACCGCGCTCGAAACCTTCACCTATCAGATCCAGGACAGCGATGGTGGTGGCTTTGATACCGCGACCGTGCAGTTGACGATCGAAGGCGAAGACACCGAGCTGAACATTGCCGCTGATCAGGTCTCGCTATCCGAGGACGACTTCGGCGACCAGACCTTCACGTTCACGGTGACCCGTTCGGGCGACACGTCCGAGACGGCGACGGTGGACTTCGCGCTCACCGGGTCTGGCGACAATCCGGCCAATGCGGCTGACTTCCTGGGCGGTCTGATTTCCAACACCCTGACGTTCAATCCCGGTGAGACCACCAAGACCGTTGCTGTGGTGGTGGACGGTGATTTCGTCCCGGAAACGGATGAAACGTTCACTGTGTCTCTGTCCAACCCGACCGTGACCGGCATTCAGCCGATTACCATCGGGACCGCGAGCGCCAGCAGCACCATCCTCAATGATGATGCGGCGTTCACGGAAATCTTGGACGGCGACAAAGGCCGCTCCAAAGGGACCAGCGGTGACGACGTCATCCAGGGCACCGAAGGCGGCCGCAACAAGCTCGACGGTGATATCGGCGACGATGTGCTGTTCGGCGGCGGTGACCGGGACAAACTGCGCGGCCGGGAAGGTGACGACGATCTGATCGGCGGCAACGACCGGGATAAGCTGCGCGGGGACGAGGGCAACGACGCCCTGGTCGGTGATGGCGGGGAAGACCGCCTGCGCGGTGGCGACGGCAATGACGATCTCGATGGCGGCGACGGCGACGACCGGCTGGACGGCGACGATGGCGACGACGAGATCTTCGGCGGCGACGGTGCCGACCGGGCTCGCGGTGATGACGGCAACGACGTGATCTTCGGCGGCGCCGGCGATGACGATCTGCGTGGTGATCGCGGTAACGATCAGCTCTTCGGCAATGAAGGCAATGATGAACTCGATGGTGGCCGGGGCGACGACATGCTCTATGGCAGCGCCGGCTCCAACGTCCTGGAAGGCGGACGGGACTCCGACACCTTCATCTTCAGCGACGGCAACGGTGTGAACACCATCGATGACTTCGACAGTGAGGAAGACTTCATTGATCTGTCGGGCCTGAGCACGCTCAATGACTTCCAAAGCGTGGTGGCCAATGCGGTCGAAGATGGCAAAGATCTGGTGGTGACCGCCTCCGGTGGTGAAGTCATCATTTTCGAGAAAACCGATCTCGACGATCTCTCTGCGGGCAACTTTATCTTCTAAGACGTCTCGCCCGAGACCCATTTACACCAACAACACCCCTTCCGGTTAAGCCGGGAGGGGTGTTTTGCGTAGGGTGGGTGAGTCGAATGCGTCAAGGATCACGCACTTTCGATTACCGACATGACAGGTGATCGCGTATAGTTAAGGCTCTGGTCGACTATTAAAACAAGCCATCAGAGACAGCTCCGAGGCCAGTCATGTCTCGGGAAAGCACATCTTTGGTGCCGGCCGGACAGCGGTAAAGCGGTATTCAGTTGGGTAGACTGGGGGCACGTCGCTTCCTGGCGATGAGTGAAAAGGGGAGGCCGGTCCGGCACCCCGGTCGCGCGAGCGAGCCCCAGGACAGGTGTAAGGGGCTATTCTATGGTCAGCTTGATCAACGGCTTGGGCGGTTCTGACGGGTTCGGCGAAAACGTACTAACCCGGGGCGTGAATACGTCGTCGGGGGTCATCGATCTCAGCGGTGTGTTCGAGAATGGCCTCGTCTTCGGTAATGAGACCTTCACCGAGGCTCGCGTCAGCACCAATGGCTATATTTACTTTGCCGATGGGTTTTCTCTGCTGCGTGAAGGCGCCAGCATCGCGGATTTCGGCGATCTTGCCGTCATCGCTCCGTTTTTCGCGGATGTCGATACGTTCACCGATCCCGATGAGGCGTCCCCGGGCGGGACGTCCCAGGGCAATAACCTCGTCTTCTACGACCTTAATGAAACCACCCGCACCCTCACCGTGACCTGGGATGATGTGGGCTATTTCAGCGGTGGCGTGGATCAGCTCAACGCGTTCCAGCTCATCCTGACGGACCGCTCCGGCGATGTGGGCCGCTCCAGTGGCGATTTCGACATCGAGTTTCGCTACGAGGACGTGAACTGGGCCGTTGGGAATGACGATGACGGCTTTGAGGATACCCCGCTTGACCGTGCGGCGGTCGTGGGCCTGTCCAGCGGTAATCAGCAAGGGGATGTGCAGATCCTCATCCCCGGCTCCGGTGAGGCCGAGGACGTGCTCGATCTGGACGACCGGCTCGGCAATACGGGCCAGGCCGGGCGCTGGCTGTTTGAAGTGCGCGACGGTCAGGTGACGGACCTGGCAGTGAACCCCACTCTGTCTGTGTCCGGTCAGACGGCGGTGGTGGAGCAGAATGCCGGCTCAACCATCCTCGCCTATACGGTGACCCGCAGTGGTGACACCACGGCACCGCTGACGGTGGAGTATGAAGTGGTGCCGAGCGGTGCCAATCCAGCGGACTCCAATGATGTCGCCGGCTTCCTGCCGATCGGCGGTTCGGTGAGCTTCGGTGTCGGTGAGACCACGAAAACAGTCCTTGTCGGTGTGACCGGTGACGGCGTGTTCGAGCAGGATGAGACGCTCACCTTTCAACTGGACCCGGACAATCTGCTCACCAACGCTATTTTCTTCAACCGCTCGGTGACGACGGCGATTGTCAATGATGATGGCAATCTGGCCCCCACGGCGCGGAACGATGGTTTCTCAACCGACGAAGAAAGCGCCATTGCGGGCAACGTCTTTGCCGATAACGGCTCGGGCGCGGACAGCGACCCGGAAGGCGATAGCTTGAGTGTTCTTGCCATCAATGGCGATACCACAGCGGTGGGCCAAGCCATCACCCTAGGCTCGGGCGCCACACTGACTCTCAATGCGGATGGGACGTTCACCTATGATCCGGCGGGGGCTCTGGCGAGCCTGAGCGTGGGCCAAACGCAGACCGAGCAGGTCACATACACGGCTACGGACGGTTTCGGTAATCAGTCCTCGGCGCTTCTCACGATCTTGGTCAGCGGCGAGGATGCGGTACTGGCGGTGACCGGGACGCAGACCAATACGGCCGAAGGAGATGCGGGGACCAGCACGCAGACCTTCACGGTCACCCGCTCCGGCGCGACCCAGACGGCGGTGACCGTATCTTACGCCGTTGTCGCCACGGGCGGCGACGGTGTGGAAGGGTCGGACTTTGTCAACAACACGTTGCCCTCCGGCACACTGTCTTTTGCGGCGGGCGAGACCTCTAAAACTGTCACCTTACCAGTCTCTGGCGATCTGGAGCCCGAGGCCAATGAGACCTTCTCTGTCGTCTTGTCCAATGCGAATGCATCGGCTGGAGCGGCGGTGCTCGCGACTGGTCAAGCCGGCGGCAGCATTGCCAATGACGATGGTATTTTTACCCAGTTTGGCACGGACGAAAACGACAAGACCCGGGGCACCAGCGGCAATGACGTCATCTCCGCCGGTGGCGGGCGCGACAAGGTGCGCGGCCAGGACGGGGACGACCGCATTTTCGGTGGCGACGACGATGATAATCTGCGTGGGGACGATGGGGATGACGGCCTTGTCGGCGGCGCGGGTGATGATCGCATGCGCGGCGGCGATGATGACGACCTGCTCTTGGGTGAGGCAGGCGATGACCGTCTGCGTGGTGATAAAGGTATGGACCGCTTGGAAGGTGGCGAGGGCGATGATCGGCTCGACGGCCGCAATGATGACGATACGCTGATTGGCGGCAGCGGTCGTGATGACATGCGCGGCGGCAAAGGCGACGACGGATTGTTCGGCGGCGATGGGGCCGACGACATGGACGGCGGCAAGGATGACGATTTCATGCTTGGCGAAGGCGGCAATGACGTGATGGACGGGGGCGCGGGCAGCGACCTGGTCAATGGCGGTGCCGGTGACGATGAGCTGGACGGGGGCAAAGGCGATGATGTCGTCGATGGCGATCTCGGGAACGACCTGGTCAATGGCGGCTCCGGCGACGACACCCTGTTTGGTAATGCGGGCAACGATCTCGTTTTCGGTGATGCGGGCAACGACCGGCTGTCGGGTGGGACAGGCGATGACATGCTCGAAGGCGGCAAGGGCGAGGACACGTTCGTCTTCGAATTTGGCACCGAGACGGACACAATCGTGGACTTCAACGTGGCCGAAGACGTCCTGGTTCTGAGCGGTTTCACCGGTCTGACCGAGCAGGATTTCACGGCCCGGCTGCAATTTCAGGATGAAACCGCCATTTTCTTCCGCCCTGCCGGCGGTAGTGATGACGAGTTGATCTTCATGAATGTCGATTTTGACAGCTTGCGCATGGCAGAGGTGATCATCCTGTAGCGAGCGGCACAAGATCCGGCGTTGGTGAGCTGGATCCGCCGCAGACGGACCACTTTGTGACAGAGTGGCAATAAAGGAACGTTAGACTGGGAGGCGTGGTGATCGGGCGGGGGGCGGCCTCCGCCCAGCAGGCATAAGCCGGATGGGGGTTGCAGATGGCTGACCTGATCAATGGTCTGGGCGGACGCGCGGGTTTCGGCGAAATCGAAGTGGATCGCGGTCTCGCGACATTTGCGAGCGTGGATATTGCGGACGCGCTCGGCACTGGGTTCCGCTTCGGCGGGCAGATCTTCGATGTTCTGAATGTGAGTGTGAACGGCTATGTGGGCTTCGGTTTCTTCGCCAGCGGCAGCGAGCGCGAAGGCACTGATCTGCAAGAGGTGTTCGGTGACGCACCGGTGATTGCCCCTTATTTCGGCAATGCCGATACGCGTACAGAGGTCCAGGCGCCCTCGCCGGGTGGCACATCCCTCGGTACTTCTAGTGTGTTTGTGGATGTGGACGGCGATGCGGGCATCGTCACCATCACATGGGACGATATTCCCTATTTTGAATCCGGCACTGACAAGCCCAATGCCTTCCAGCTGCGCCTGATTGATCAGTCCGGTGTGAATGGGCGCGAAGTCGGCGATTTCGATGTTGAAATTCGCTACGAGACCATCGGCTGGACCATTGGGGATGCTGGAGATGGTTTGCTCGGGGGCGTGGGGTCTGGCGGCGAGCTGGCGCTTGTGGGGCTGAGCACAGGCAACAAGTTCGGGGACGAACAGACCTATCTGGTGCCGCGCGGTGATGAAGATGCGCTGCTGGCTCTGCCTATGACGGGCAATACAGACGAACCGGGCTTGATCCGCTTTCCCATTGTGGGCGGGCAATTGGCGCCGATCCTGTCTGTTACTGGCCCCGGCGCGCTTATGGAAGGGGATAGCGGCGTCACGACCCTGACCTTCACTATTTCACGCACCGGCGGAACGATCGGCTCTTTGCTGGTGCAATATGATCTCGCCGGTTCTGGCGCGGCGCCCCTGACGGATGCTGATGTCGTCGGAGATCTGCCGCTCAGCGGGTTTGTCACATTTAACGCCGGTGAGACCACCAAGACGGTGACGCTGGACGTGATCGGTGACACCGTGTTGGAAGCAGACGAGGCGGTGACCTTGTCGCTGCGTACAGATGGTCTGCCGTCCGATATTTCCTTCAGTCAGCAGAGTGCCACCGCCGTGGTACTCAACGATGATACTCAGCAGGCGCCCATTGCCCGCGCCGATACGTTCACAATCGCCGAGGACGGGACCCTCACCGGGTCTGTGTTGGCGGATAATGGGCAGGGATCGGATGTGGATCCCGATGGCGATCCGCTCATGGTATCGGTGGTCACGTTGCCGGCCAACGGATCACTGACTCTGTCGCCGAATGGTGATTTGATTTATCGTCCCGATGCAGACTTTAATGGTTCTGATGGGTTCACCTATCGCATCAGCGACGGCGTGGCCACCGCGACCGCCACGGCGAGCATCACGGTCACGCCGGTGAATGATGCGCCTATGGCCATCAATGACACATTCACCATTGCAGAAGACCAGCAGTTGACGGGCTCGGTTCTGGCCGACAACGGCTTCGGCGCGGACGGGGATGTGGATGGCGATCCGCTAACCGTCGCGGTCAGTGGCGCAGCGGCCTCCGGCTCGGTCTCGCTGCAATCTGACGGCAGCTTCACCTACACGCCAAACGCCCAATTCTCTGGTACCGACACATTCACCTATATCCTGTCCGACGGCAATTTGACCGACACGGGCACGGTCACGATTTTCGTCGATGCTCAGAATGATCAGCCCGTAGCGGCGGATGATTTTTTCAATGGCGGCGAAGACACCATCGTGTTCGGTAATGTGCTGCTGGACAATGGGTCGGGCGTGGATTTCGACCCTGATGGTCAGCCCCTGCAGGTGACCTTGCTGAGCACGGCACAAAACGGGTCGGTGACCCTCAGCGCAGCGGGCTTTCTGACCTATATTCCTAATGCGGACTTCAACGGAACCGATACGCTGACCTATCGTGTATCAGATGGTCAGCTGACGGATACAGCCACGGTAACGATCCTGGTGGGCGGCACCAATGATGCCCCCGTGGCGCGCGATGACAATATCACCGTGGCTGAGGACACAACGGCCTCAGGGAGTCTATTCATCGATAATGGCAATGGTCCTGATTTCGACATTGACGGTCCCAGCCTGTCGGTCAGCGGGTTCAGCCAGCCTTTGCGCGGCACTCTTTCGGTGACAGGTGATGGCCAGTATCAGTATACGCCGGACCCAGGGTTCAGTGGTACAGACAGCTTCACCTACACAATCACGGATGGTTTTGCCAGCGACAGCGCGACGGTGCGCATTACCGTGACCCCCGTGAATGATGCTCCCGACGCCCGCGATGATGTGTTCTCGACTTTCGAGGACGTGGCACTGACGGGAAGTGTCTTCGCGAATAATGGCAATGGCTTTGATAGCGATCCGGACAATGATCCGCTTACGGTCGTTGCGCTGAATGGTCAGACTGCGGCGATCGGTCAGGCGGTCACGTTGGCGTCAGGTGCCAGCGTTACGCTCGGGGCCAATGGCATTTTCACCTACGATCCGCAGGCTGCCTTTATCGACCTTGTTGCGGGGCAAACGGCGACGGATCAATTCACTTACCGCATCGAGGATGGCGAAGGGGGCGCGGATACCGGGACGGTCCGTGTGACCGTGGCCGGGCGCGACTCGGTCATTTCGCTCGCCACGCTGACACCGCTTGCCAATGAAGGTGACCTGGGCGGGCCGGTTTATCAGTTCCAGGTGACGCGTGCAGGGGGGCTCGACGCGGAAGTGGTCGTGTCCTACGCGGTATCGGGAACTGGTGATAATCCGGCGTCACCGGATGATTTCGTCAATGGTGGCTATCAGATCGGCCAGGTGACACTGGCGTCGGGCGTCAGTTCCGTGACATTCGGTACCACTGCGGTGGGCGACTTCCGGCCGGAAGCGGACGAAACCTTCCGTGTGGATATCACGAGCGCTGTGCCCAATACGGGCACGGTGCAGATCGGGACCGGTACGGTGACTGGCACTATTTTGAACGATGACGGAGCCTTTACGTTCCTTGGTTCAAGCGACCGGGACAAACTCAAGGGGACCGCCATTGACGATGTGGCCGACGGCCGTGACGACCGGGACAAGCTGAAGGGCAATGACGGCGACGATGTGCTGTTCGGTGGCGCGGCGCGAGACACGTTGGATGGCGGCGATGGCGATGATGTCATTGATGGCGAAGGCGGTGACGACAAGATCAAGGGTAAGGATGGTGACGACCTGATCTTCGGCGGCACCGGCAATGATCGCATCAAGGGCGACAAAGGGGCCGACACGATTGAAGGCGGTGACGGCGCCGACCGCATCGATGGGAAAGACGGTGATGATGTGCTCTCCGGTGGGGCGGGAACGGATGACTTGAAAGGCGGCAAAGGGGCCGACCGCTTCGTCTTCCGTCCTGACTCTGATGTTGAGGTCATCCGCGACTTTGATCCGGAGGAAGACGTGATCGATTTCACCGCTTTCTCCGGCTTCACATTCGATACCCTGACCAATGTGGCCCGTCAGGACGGCAAGGACTTGGTGATCTCCATTCCTGTGAGCGGGGAGCGGCTGGTGATCGAGAAGTTCACCTTGGCGGAGTTGCCCTTGTCGTCGCTCGATTTCGCGTCTTGAGGCGGGGGCGGCGCTCTGTCACGCTGCGGTCACGGTTTGGGGATCTGCTCCCCTCATCCACACCGCAGCGAAAGGCTCTTGCTTATGACATCGCGCCGCCGCTTGACCGCTTTGGGAGCCGTCTTCGGGATTGCCGGCCTGCTTGGCACGACCGCACTGACGGATGTTTGGGCACAGGCCATCGTCGAGGTTCGCCCGGGCGATGACGTGGCGCGGATGGCGGCGCGGGCGGGCGAGGGCGCAACTCTTCGCTTCGCACCTGGGATCTATCGTGGTCAGACCATCCTGGCCCAGGATGGCCAGCGCTTTGTTGGGCCTGAAGATGGCTCAGCGGTGCTGAGCGGTGCCCGTGTCCTCACGGATTTTCAGCAAGATGGCGGGCGCTGGGTGGCGCGCTCGGCCTCGCCGGCGCCACGAGCCCATGGGGAGTGTGAGTCCGACCGGCCGCTCTGTCAGGCGCGCGAAAACCTGTTTCTCGACGGTGACCGGCTGGAGCGGGTGGCCTCGCGTGGCCGGGTCGGTCCGGGCACCTGGTATTATGATCAGCGCCGGGTGGTGATGGGGGACGATCCCACCGGGCGGCTGGTAGAACTGTCCGTCACGCCGATCGCCTTTCGTGGCGGCGGCGATGGGGTGGAAATCCGTCATTTGACGGTCGAGAAATACAATCCAGGCGCCCAGGAAGGCGCCATCACCGCCAAAGGTACGAAAGACTGGCGCATCGTGGATGTGACGGCACGGTGGAACCATGGCTTAGGCCTGCATTTGGGGGATCGCACCCATGTGCAGGGCGGGCGCTTCGTGCATAACGGCCAGATGGGCATGCGCTCGGAATGGGGCAGCGGCGTCGTCGAGGGGGCGGAAATCGCCCACAACAATTTCGCCGGTTATTCTGGCGGTTGGGAAGCGGGCGGCACCAAATTCCTGGAGATGACGGCGCTCACCGTGCGCGGCACCTGCGTGCACAACAATGTGGGGGCGGGGCTGTGGACGGACGCCAACAACACCAATGTTCTCTATGAGGATAATCTGGTGTTCGATAACTGGGGCGACGGCATCAAGCACGAAATCTCGTATCAGGCGGTGATCCGTAACAACACGGTTGTGGGCAATGGCTTCGGCTATGACCCCTGGCTGTGGGGATCCCAGATCCTGGTGCAGAATAGTTCTGATACAGAAGTGACGGGCAACTGGGTTGAGACCAGCGACCGCGGCGGCAACGGGATTGCCATCATCCATCAAGATCGCACCAGCCGGGGCGGGCGCTGGGTGTCGGAGAACATTCACATCCACGGCAATACTGTGGTGCTGCGTGGGGATGCGCTCACCGGTATGGGCGCGGATTTTGATCGCGACTGGTTTTGGGGCGAGGCGAACAACCGCCTCACGGCCAATACATATGTTCTGGTGGGGGCGGCGCGGAGTTTTCTGGAAGCCTATGGCCGCAAGGATTTGGCGCGGGCCCAGAACGAAGGCCGGGAGCTTGGCTCGACGCTGCGGGTCGAGCAGACCCGCGCGTCCATGGTCCCGGCCTGCGCCAATCGCCGCTAAGCGGTTGGCTTAATAGGCGCCCGATCCGCGCACGACGATCAGAACTGTGCGGAACAGAATGTAGATGTCGAGCCAGATCGACCAGTTGCGGATGTAGTAGGTATCCAGGCGCTGTTGAACGCCCAGGTCGCCATCGCTGCGGGCGGACACTTGCCAATACCCGGTCAGGCCCGGCAGCACGGACAGGCGCAGCTTCTTAAAGGCCTCATCCGTGAACAGGTCCATGTGATAGTCCGGGAAGGGGCGCGGACCCACCAGGGTCATATCGCCTTTCAGCACGTTGAAGAGCTGAGGCAACTCATCGAGGCTGAACTTGCGCAGAATGGTGCCGACACCGGGCAGCACGCGCGGATCGTTGCGCAGCTTGAGATACTTGTCCCACTCGGCCTTGGCGTCCGGATCGGTGGCGAGCAGGTGCTCCAGCCGACGATCTGCATCCTTGTACATGGTGCGAATTTTCAGCACGTCGATCATGCGCCCATTGAGGCCGCGCCGCCGGTGCACGAAGAACACCGGACCACCATCCACAATGCGAATGGCCAGCGCCGCCACGGCGATGATGGGCAAAGACACCAGCACAGCCGGCACCGTCACCAGAAAATCCATGGCGCGCTTGATGATCCGGTTGTGACGGGCGCGCAGTTGATTGCGCATGGCCAAGCCCGGCGTGCCCTCGAAATCGATGGGTGTAATCCAGGTGCTGGGCGCGCCGGCCAAGTCTGGCATCACCACCATCGTCTCAAAAGTCAGACTATCGGTGAGGCGTGCCACGCCTGCGCCGTCCAGATGCGGGGCCGCGAGAATGGCGGTGCCGACACCGCGCCGGGCCCATTCTTCGGCATCCAGGACCGCGCCTTCCACGCGCACGCCCTCGATCAAACGGCCACGCGTGGCCGGATCGTCGTCAAAGGCCGCGACCGGGATAAAGCCGGTCTCGGGGCGCTTCATCAATGTGCGGATCATGTCCCGGGCAGGATCACCAGAGCCCAGCACGACCACTGGCTCGCCCCACAGGCCCATGCGCAACAGCAGGTCGCGCATGCCGGCTTCCAGCAGCCACGGCACGATCAGCGCCAGCGTACCCGCCAGCGCCAACATGCCCGGCGCCCAGGCATCAAACGGTTCCAGCAGTGTCCAGCCGATCAGCAGACCGAATAGCGCCGCCGTGGTGACCACGCGCAGACGCAGGCGCTTAACCGGGCACATGCCGTAGCCGGGATAAAAGCCCATAATCTGAAAGGCCAGCGGGATCATCATCACGCCGAAGGCCAGTTGGCTGTATTGGTCCGCCGCCATTTCCATGGGCCAGATCGGGGAGAGTGCCAGGCGCAGGCCGTAAGCGGCGAAGACGCATAACTGCAGCGCCGCCATATCCGTCAGCAGCATGACGACCCACGTGGCCCGCATCCGCCACGTGCCCTGGCGGGCTGTCGTCTGAGCGCGTGTAATCTGGCGTTGCGTCACCGCATCCATGGACACTGGCTTAACCCCCACAACCTGCTGCACTGAGTGTGTCTCCATGCCGGAGCCCACACCAAACAGCCCTAACAACCCGAGGCGACGGCCGTGCCGATCTCGCGGCCCGTCTCGTCCCCATGGTCCGTGCGTTCCCCCCGCCGGAAAGGTCCTGCCGCTTTGATAAACCGCGCGGCTTTTGTCCGCCAATTGGACCTATTGTCAGCCTGTCAGGCCCTCAAACCCAACAGCATGTTGGTTTCCATTCGCCTACCCAACCCGGGCGTATCCCGAGGCGAAAACCAACACAGCGTGCACTAGCGCGTCTTATACTCTGTTTGGGTGATCGATGCGCGCTTCTTTTTGGCGAAAACGCTCGTGAAAGCTCCACAGGTTTCGCGGCTCATGGAACCAAATCGATGCTCGACACGCAAGTGAAATGACGGCCCGGCATACTCGAATTAGGGGCATTCTCAAGCGTCACGTCGCCTCTTGAGCGGCGCGTTCGTCCCTGCGGATCCGGCGCAGGAACAGAACTGTCAGCACGGTGACCGGGATAATGTGGGCGATGACCAAGCCGAACATGGTGCCCTGGACGCCGAAGCTTTTCGCCAGCACATAGGCCGCCGACAGACCAAACACCGCCTCGATGACCACCGAGACAAAGAGGGGGCGGGTGTATTCGATGGCCCGCAGGCCGGCTTCTAGCGGGAATTGCAGCCAACGCACGGCGAAAATCACGATCCACCAGTTCACCAGCCAAGCATAGGGCACGAACTCCTCGCTGATGAGCAGGCGCACAATATCCTCGGCGAAGAGCCAGCCTAAAACGCCAATGATGCCGGAAAAGACCAGGCCGGCGACGGCGAGCTTGCTCAAATAGCGCAGCATGGGGCCGCTGCCCTCGTGCTTGTAGAGTTCGGCTGCGCGCACTGGAGCCACATTCTGCAGCGCCAGCGTGAACACCTGGATGGGGGCCAGAATATTGTAAGTGGCCCGGATTCCGCCATAGACGGCCGGCCCCAGCACCAGGCTTGACACCATGGTCATGGCATGGCCAGAGCAAAACTGCAGCGTGCCCATGCCGAACAACCATTTGGAAAAGGTCCAGTGATGGGCCGTGACGCGAGCAATGGCCGCACGGTCAAAACGCAGGCTGTCAATCCAGAAGAGGCCGACCAGCGCCGCCAGACCCGATGTGCCCGCCATGATCCAATAGGCGAGTTCCCCGGTGATGGTCTGGCCCAGGCCGAATTCAATGTAGAAAAACAGCGCCAGTCGCACGGCGAAGGCGATCACGTCATTGGCAAAGGCGGCAACGACCCGGCCATGGGTGAACATATAGCGCCGGATCAGGTCCTGCGCTTGGTCGCCCAAACAGGCGGCAATGAGCGCCAGGGTGAGGCTGCGCAGATCAAGGGCCGGATCCACCAGCGCGAACAGCGTCAGCAGAAGCGGGACCAGGAGCGCGGAGACGATGGCCAGCGCCCCCTGATGCACCCAGATCGAGGCGTAGAAAGTGGGCCGATGCTCTGGCTCTTGTTTGGGGCCAATGCTCATCATCGGGGCGACGATCAGCGCCTGATGCATGGCCTTGATGAGCAGGAAAATCACGTAGGACCAGAAGAAGACGCCGAACTGCTCAACGCCCAGCGCCCGGGCCACGGCCGCCATGGTGAGGAAGTTGACAAGGCTCACCATGCCCTGATCGCCCAGCGCCCACAATTTGGCGCGATGGGCGCGGTAGAGCGTGAGCGCACGGACCCAAGGCGTGAGACCGGCCGCCGCGGGCGGATGTGGGGTAGACGGGCTGGTGCGGTGCCCCGGCTCATCGGGCTGATCGTGCTGCGTCACGCCGGTCCCCCTGCTTGCGTGCCCGGGCCCCTCGCTGCCGGGGCCTTCGCGCCTCACCCTAGTCGAGGGCGCAGATCCTGGCCATAGGTCGAGGCCTCGGCTGCGCGATCGGCGCGGTGTACCGCTTAAGACGTGTGTTCGTGGCGCATCAAACCGCCAGATGATATTGCCAATCCTCTGGGCGTTGCGATACAAAACCTTCGGACTTACTGGAGAGTATTATGTGGCGGGGCCTGCGATCCGCAGGGGTGATCCAAAGTCCCGGCCTTTGACCATCGCATGGGCGGGTCCTGGACGCGGGCCGACGGCGGCTGCTGTCGCGCCGGTCTAAATGAACAGATTGAGGACCATGGCGCGCATACTCCTCTCCGCGATGTATTGCGAACCCAACCGAGGGTCCGAGGAGGGCGTCGGTTGGCATTTCGCTGTGGAGTTGGCGCGGCTGGGGCACGATGTGACCGTGCTGGTGAACGCCCCGTTCCGGTCCTCCATCGAAGCGTATTTCGACCAACATGGGCCGGATCCCCGGCTGCGCTTTCATTACATCTCGTATCCGCGCTGGGCGCTGTGGCTTGATGAAAAGTTCGGGCTGCCCGATCAGGTCACGCATGTGATCTGGCAAGCCGCCGCCTATCGCTATGTGACGCAAAAGCTGAGCCCGGATGACTATGACTTGGTCTGGCACGTGACGATCGGCGTGGTGCGCCAAACGAGCCATCTGGTGCATTTCGGTCCGCCTTTCGTGTTTGGGCCGATTGCGGGGGGGGAAACCTCGCCCTGGGAGCTGCGCTCCAATTTCTCGTTGATGGATCACGGGACGGAGCTGTTCCGGGACGCCCTGAACAGCGTCATCCCGGTCAATCCTCTGCTTCAGCGGATGTTCCACAAGGCCGCCTGCATCCTGCCGCGCTCGCCGGAGACGCGCGCGCTGCTGCCCAAGGCCGTGCAGGAGCGGGCGCACTGCAATATCGGCATCGGCATTGACGATGTGGATCAGGATGCCCGGGTCGAGAAGCGCTTTGAGCCAGGACAGCCGCTGAAGGCGCTTTATGTGGGCCGCTTTCTCTACTGGAAGCAGCCATTGATGGCCATCGAAGCGTTCGACCGCTTCCTTAAAGATGGCGGTAGCGGCGAATTGGTTCTGTTCGGCTGGGGCCGCATGGAAGAGCGCTGCCGGGAGCGGATCGCGGAGCTGGGGCGCCAGGACGTGATGACCATCGTCAAATGGCTGCCGCAACACGAGTTCTTTGACGTGCTGCGCAGCGCTGATGTGGTGGTGTTCCCCAGCCTGCATGATGGCGGGGGCATGGTGGCGCTGGAAGCCATGGCCTTTGGTGTGCCGGTGATTGCGTTCGATCTCGGAGGCCCGGGCCAGCTTGTCACGGAAGACTCCGGCATGGTCATTCGCAGTGAAGGGCTTTCCAGCGCGCAGGCCGCAGACGAGATCGCCGCACATCTCAAGACGCTGCAGGATGATCCGGACCTGCGGGCGCGTCTGCGCGGCGGCGCCTTGGAGCGGGCCAAGGAATTCAAATGGTCTGCCGTGGTGGCCCGGGCCGTGGAGCAAGTGGACGGGGAGCTGGTCCGCCAAGGCTACGGCTCACGCCTGACCCAAGGGGTTATCCACTCCGGACACGAAGCCGGCGATCCGGCGAAAGCGGTTGAAGGCACCCGCTAGTCTCCAGTAGGGTCCGGCGCGAACAGCCAAGGTTGCATAAAGCTTGCAGTCTTATCCTAGAGGCTCGCGCGGGGGGCGCCGGGCCGCGGATCCAGTGGAAAGGGCAGGGGTCAGATGCCGAAGGTTTCGATCGGAATTCCCGTCTATAATGGCGCGAACTATGTGGGCTCGGCCCTGGAGGCGATCCTCGGGCAGACCTTCCAGGATTTGGAAGTGGTCATCTGCGACAACTGCTCCACCGACGAGACCGCCGAAATCTGCAAGAGCTTTGCGGAAAAAGACTCCCGTGTGCGCTATGTGCTCAACGACGAGAACATTGGCGCCTCGCCGAATTTCAACAAAGTCTTTCATGAGACCACGGGCGAGTATTTCGCCTGGCATGCCCATGACGATTACTACGAGCCCACTTGGCTGGAACGCTGCGTCGAGGCTCTCGACCGCGATCGCGAGGTAATGCTGGCTTACTCACTCATTCAAATGCTGGACATGGAGGGCAATCCGCTTATCCACGATCCGCAGAAGAACGAGTATATGGATCGGCACGGCAACAAGTTCATGGGCGACGACGCCATGCACATCGCCGAGGAAGCCACGCCCGACGCGCGCTTCAAAAGCGTCATTCACAAAGTGTGCTGGTGTTTGCAGGTGTTCGGCCTCTATCGCCGCAGCTTCCTGGAGACCTCGGCGCTGCAGCGCAGCTATTACGGCGGCGACAAAGTGCTGCTCGCCGATACCGCGCTTGCCGGCAAGTTCTTCCAGGTGGAAGAGAAGCTCTTCAACAAACGCGTGCACCCGAAAATGAGCTTCTTCCAGTCAACCGCCGAGAAGGCGGAATGGATTGATACCAAGAAGCCGGTCAAGGGCATGCCGCAGGTGAAAATGGTGCAGGATTACATCCGCGGCATTCAGGCGGCGAACATGACGCCCATGCAGCGCGCCATGAGCATTTTCGCCATCGCCCAGATGCCTTTCGTGCGGAAAAACTTCTGGGAAAAGATCCTGGTGCCGGGGCCGCAGAATTATCTGGGCATCAATTTCGGGAGCGGTGCCCGCGCGTCCTGACGCGCCGGCTCAAGGCCATTAGCGACCCAAGGCCATTAGCGACCCAAGGCCATTAGCGACCCAAGGCCATTAGCGAGAGGGGACCGCTCCCATCGGCACGGCGCTTGCCGTGTCCGGGCGGCAGGCGCATGATACAGGCGTCGGGCAGCGTGGCTGCCCGGCCATGATCTGCGCGAGGAATGACCAGGTTAGGACGCTCCGGCGCCGGAGCATAGGTCGAGTGAGCCCCCAGGCATGACAACCATCCCCCTCAACCGGCTGTATATCGGTTTTCTTGGCATCGTCCTGTTCGGCTACATGGCGCTGAACCGGGGCTTTGCCTATATCGGCGCCAATCCGATCTTTATCGGCGAGATTACGCTGGCCCTGGGGTTTTTGGTGATCCTGGCCGGGGCCTATTCCACGCGCGCGCTGCGCTCGCCCATCGCTTGGGCGCTCATGGCCTTCATGACTTGGCATGCCTTCCGCACGCTGCCGTACATCGACGTTTACGGTGTCGATGCCCTGCGAGACGCGGTGTTATGGGCTTACGGCCTTTTCGCGTTCGTGGTGGCGGGAGTGCTAATCCGGGCCAATGCGGTAGAGGCGGTGCCGGAATGGTACGGCCGGGTGTTTCCCTGGGTCATTATTGTCGGGCCCGTGGCGCACCTGCTCACGGAATTGTTCTTTACGGCCATGCCCATGTGGCCGGGCACGGACACGACCATCATTTTCGTGAAAGCGGGTGATTTGGGCGTGCAGCTTGCGGGCGTGGTGGCGTTTCTGGCGCTGGGACTGCATCTGGTCTATCCGCGACAGGGCGGGCGCTTGTTCCAGGTGAAGGATCTTTATTTCTGGGCCGTGGTCATCACCGGCGCGCTGCTGGTGCTGTCGCGCTCGCGCGGGGGCTTTGTGGCGATCGCGGCGGCGGCGGCTTTTGTATTCATGATGCGGCCTGCCAACCGCATGGTGCGCCTCGTGGTGCCTGCGGTTTTCGTGGCGGTGCTGCTGCTGGCTTTTGACGTGACCGTGCCGCTGGGGGGCGGGCGCGAGTTCTCGGCTCAGCAGGTGATGACCAATTTCCTCAGTATCTTCACCGATCAGGATGAGGCGGTGCTCGACAACACCGAGACGTGGCGGATCACCTGGTGGACCTCGATCATCAACGACACCGTTTTCGGTGACCGCTTCTGGCTCGGGCGCGGCTACGGCGTCAGCCACGCGGTCCTCGACGGCTTTGTGCAGGAAAGCGGCAACCGCAGTCCGCACAACGCGCATATCAACTTTCTGGGCCGGGGCGGGGTGCCGGGTTTGATCTTCTGGCTCCTGCTGCTGGGGACGGTCTATTGGCAGCTGTTCCAGTGCTATCGCCGGGCGCTTCAGGCGGGCCGGCAGGAACTGGCCTCCATCAATCTGTGGGTGATGGCCTGGTTGTTCGGCTTTATCGCCTACATGTCGTTTGAAGTGTATATGGAAGGCCCGCAGGGCGGCATTCCGTTCTGGTGCCTGATCGGGTTTGCGATTGCTCTGACCGAGGCGCAGCGCGTCAGCGCGCCAGAGCCGCAGACCCTGCGCCGAGCGTTGGCCGATGATCGGGAGGATCCGCAAGGCGGTCCGGGTCCACGCCCGGGTGGCGCCGCGCCGGGACGCAAGCCATCGGTGCGCCGGGGACTTGGAGCCGGCGGGCGCTCGCTCGACGCGCTGCCGTTGACGCGGGCCGGCTCCGCGGTGCGCCGCCTCCGGCGCGGCCCCCCTCCCGACTCCTGACACTTTTGACGGGGATACTCCTTCCGGGTCCTCAGAGTGGCCGGATGCCCCGTTTATGTGTAGGGTCCGGGGGGGAGACGGGCGCAGGGTGGCTGTGGCATAATAGCCACAAGAGGAATTGGGGTCTTGATGGACTCATCCGCATGGGGCCGCGGGCCGTCCGCTGGGACGCCGCCTGCGCCTGCGCGTTTTGAGCCATCGTACACACTGGCGGTAGAAGGTCTGGCATGACCAAGCGATCCGGTCTGCTCTCATCATTCTTCGGGTCCAAGTCGAAAGACGGTGAGGGCGAGAAGATTGAGTTCATCGACGAAGACGGCGTGGTCGTCGGCGGCGTGTCCGAGGACGGTGACATCACCGCCGGCGGGACCGAGCCGCTTGACGGCGACGATGGCGTCGAATTGGCCCATGCGGAAATCGAGGAGGCGCCCGGTCAGTTCGACCGCGCGGGCTTCGGTGGCGATGGCATGCGCGATGTGTCCATTCCGGGCATGAATGGCGTGCCCGTGCACGGGATGCCCGGCGAGGACGAGGTCTATACCACCGGGTTTTCCGATGTGGCCAATGCGCGGCTGTGGCGGCGCACCAAGGAAGCGCGTCGGCGCGCCCAGGACAAACAACGCAGCTACCGCGACATTTTCACGCCCACCCGCCCCAAGCGGAAAGCCGAGGAATTCCTCGGTCGTCGGGCCATTATCGGCACCGTGGTCGAGGCCATCGAAGAAGAATGCGCCCATGTGGTGATCTGCGGTGAAAACGGTTTGGGCAAGACCTCGCTCGCCAATGTGGTCACCACATTCGCCCGCAGCTCGGGCTATCTGGTGGCGCGCATCACGGGCACCGCCGACCTGACTTTTTCCAACCTCATCCGGACGATTTTCGAGGAACTCGTCGAGCAGATCGACGAGACGCCCGCGGGCGGCGTGCTCTGGGAACGCCTTGGGGTGGAGGATCTGAACGAGCTGTTGCAAGACAGCGCAATGGATATGGTCAGCGAGTTCCTGGGCGAGGAATCGCTCAGTGTCAATCGCGTCATCCGGGCCCTTGATAAGCTCTCGGACAATCAGGCCATCGTCATCATTGATGACTATGATCAGATCAAAAGTAAGGATCTGAAGACGAAGCTCTGTCAGGTGATGAAAGCGCTGTCCGATCAGGGCGGCTGGCTTTCCTTCATGATCCTGGGGCGCGGCGAAAGCCCCAGTGAGCTGATCACGGAAGATATCGAGGGCCTGCCCAATGCGGTGGGTGTCTATATTGATCCGTTCTCACTGCATGAGATTGAGGAAGTCATTCTGGAAGGGGCGCGCCGGGTCGGGGTGCCCTTCGATGAGGACACCATTCAGGCCATCGCCCGGCTTAGCCAAGGCGTGCCCAATGTGGTGCAGTGGCTGTGCTTCCTTGCCTCGCGGCGCACGGCGCGCCGCCAGGGCGTTGTGGTGGAGATGGAAGATCTCGCCAATGTGGTGGCTGATGCGGTCACCAAAATCGACAGCAAGCTGCGCAATCAATATGACGAGGTCTGCCGCTTCGATAAGGGGCGGGACAACGCGGATCTGCTCTATCTGGCGGTGCGTGCGCCCTGCACCACGAGCGGGCTTTTCGCCGCGCGCTCCATGGCGATGATCTCTAAGCAGATCTTGGGCACGGCGTGGAAGGAATCCGAACTGCACACCGCGCTGCTGCCGCTTTGCGGCAAGGGTAAGATGGCTGTGTTGCGCAAGCTCGATACCAGTGAAGGCACGTTCTATCGCTTCGCCCACCCGACGATGCGGGCGGTGGTGATGCTGAAGAAAATTGTCCGTATTCCGCTGTTGGCCGACAGCCGCACACGCGAAGTAGACGAGACCTATCTGCCGGCACCGGATGCAGCTCCCGCCGACCCGGCCGCCCAGGCTGGCGCGGAGACGATGGTGCCTCCTGCCGATGGTCCTGTGCCCCATGGGCCCGTGCCAGATGGTCCGAGTGCAGATGGGCCGGTGATTGACATGGACCAGGATCCGCCCTCGGCACCAGGCACGCAGTAAAACCGGCCTGATGCCTGGCGGGTGTGGGAGGGCATTGTCATGAATATCATTGAACTCACCGACGCCATGAATGGCATCGGGTCCATCGTGGTGGGGCTCTACGCGATCCACGTCACGATTTCGATTGGTCTTCTGGGCTTGGTGGGTACTTTGCGGGTGCAGGGCTGGCGGATTCCGTGGTTTGCGGTGATCCTTGGCTCACTGGGCTATGGCTTTTTCACGGTTGCCCAGCACTACACATTCCGCTTTCTGAACGATAAGGCGAATGCGCTTCTGGACCTCTATCGGGCGACGCCTGATTTCGCGGTCATGGTCGCTGCGAACGCCGAGGCTGCGGATTTCGTCGCCACCGGCTATGACACGCCGTTTTTCAACAGCGTGCTCATTGTCGGCTCGACGGCCGTCGTTGCCGCCGTTTGGATCCTGAACCTCATCCGTGTGAGCCCGCGCGACTGACGCGCTTTCCAAACAGAAGAAAGGCCCGCGCTCCACAAGGGAAGGGCGGGCCCATGGTCGTCAGGCTTGTCTGGCGGGGGAGTGCGGTCCGGGCCCGTGCCCCAGTCACTCCGCCGCGAGCGCGGTGGTTTGGGCCATGCCGTGATTGACCGCCCAGATGGCCGCCTGGGTCCGGTTCGATACTTTGATCTTCCGCAGCAAGCTCTTCATATGGACTTTCACGGTGGCTTCCGTGATCGAAAGCCGGTTGGCGATGACCTTGTTGGAATTCCCCGAAACGAGACAGGAGAGGATCTGGCTCTCGCGGTCCGACAGGCCCACGCTGCCCAGCGCCGGTTGATCCTTGGGACCCAGATCCGGCAGGCCGTTGACCAGCAGGCTCGCCAGTTTCGTCGGCAGCACCGTCTCGCCCAGGCGCGCCAGCTCAATGGAGTGCAGCAGCGCATCCACGGAAATGGTCTTGAGCAGGAAGCCCTTGGCGCCCGCTGTTAGGCTCGCGGCCAGCACATGCGGACACAGCGTATCGCTGAGCACCACGATCACGGCGTTCGGCAATAGCGCGCGGGTTTGGCGCAGGTCTTCGCTCATGCGTTCGCGATCGGCCGGCGGGTCGAGCAAGATCACTTCGGCGCGGGCGTACTCGGTGAGGCCGCCCCGTTCCGCCAAGTCCTGGCCGCTCGCGGCCTCTGCCAGCACGTGAAAGCGCTCGCGCGGTAAGAGATTGGCCAGCCCCTGAAGAAACAGGCGGTTCCGGCCGAGAAGAATAACGCGTGTCTGCGACATAGACGGATGCCCTCTTGATATCGTGCCGGGTGCTCTTGCCCCGGCGTCACTCTGTGCCCCCGATGCGCGCGCAGCCTGGCTTTTGTGCAGTCAAGCGGCCCGGATGCGCGGCGCGCGATCTTTCGTCGTCCGACCAATGTGCAAGTTCGGGTCCAAATGGAGCGGCCAAAGGGAGAGGCCGGGAAATAAGAGGAGGGCAGGACAGGGTTTAGCCTTCGGAGCGCCCGGGTGCGCCTCGCGTGACCCCGCAGAAACCTTGGGGTTTGGCGGCTCGCACTGGCAGCGCGCCGAGACATGCTGCGAATGCGAGATTGTCCCGCACGCCGTCTTTTCCCACTCAGTCAAGTTGCGTATAGTGCGCGCGTATTCGGGGGGACAGGGCGGCGGGTAGTCATCTTGAAACAAGCCGGGTTTACCCTGCCCGCCACGTTCTGGGTCATGCCACCCTGCATGGGGTTGCCGATCTGGGTTTAAGTGGCGCGCCCTGCCGGATGAACATCTCGTGGCTGGCGATCGGGCGGCTGAGGTTTCAACTAAGAGCTGAGTGAGCGGACCATGGATCACATGAAAGTCGGCATCCTGGCCGGTGGGCTGGGAAGCCGCCTGTCCGAGGAAACGGAAAGCAAGCCCAAGCCCATGGTGGAAATCGGCGGCAAGCCGATGCTGTGGCACATCATGAAACTCTACCGCCGCTATTTCGACGCGGAGTTCTATGTGGCGCTTGGCTACAAGGGCGAGTACGTCAAGAAGTACATGGTGGATTATTGCAATCTCACCCACAATCTGACGGTGGACTTCGGTAAGAAAGAAGTGTTGCGGCACTCCAATCGCGACGGTGATTTCGACTGGCGCGTGCACCTCATCGACACCGGGCAGGACACCAATACGGGCGGGCGCATCAAGCGTCTGGGCGAGTCCTTCTTCCGCGACGGCACGTGCATGGTGACCTGGGGCGACGGGGTGGCCGATATCGATCTGCAAGATCTGCTCACGTTCCACAAAAGCCATGGCAAGCTTGCCACGCTGACGGCGGTGCGCCCGCCGGCCCGCTTTGGTCACATGCATTTCGAAGGTGATCGGGTCGTGGAATTCTCGGAAAAACCTCAGACGGCAGAAGGCTGGATCAACGGTGCCTTCTTCGTCTTCGAGCCCGGCGTTTACGACTACATCGAGGGTGACGCCACGCAGTTTGAAAAAGAGCCGCTGGAAACTCTGGCGGCTGAAGGTCAGCTCATGGCGTACCGGCACGAGTCGTTCTGGCAGTGCATGGACACCATCCGTGATAAGAAGCGGCTGCAGGATCTTTGGGATGCCGGCAATCCGCCCTGGATGAAGGAAAACTGAGCATGCGTGTCCTACTCACCGGTCATCTTGGCTATATCGGCGTTGTGATGGCGCCCATGCTGCTTGAGCGCGGCCACGAGGTTGTCGGCCTCGACAGCCACCTGTTTGAGCGCTGCACGTTCGGTCCCGGTTTCACCGATATCGAAACCATCCGCACGGATGTGCGCGACGCCAAGGCAGAGCACTTCAAAGGCTTTGACGCGGTGCTGCATCTGGCGGGCCTGTCCAACGATCCCATGGGCGATCTCAATCCGCAGTTGACGGATGATATCAACCATAAGGCGTCGGTCCGGATCGCTGAGCTGGCGAAGGAAGCGGGCGTTGGCCGTTTCATTTTCTCTTCGTCCTGCTCAAACTATGGTGCGGGCGGCAATGATTTCCTGGACGAGACTTCGGAATTCAATCCGGTCACGCCTTATGGTCAGTCCAAAGTCGATACGGAAATCGACGTGGGCAAAATGGCCGATGACAGCTTCTCGCCCACGTTCATGCGCTCGGCCACGGCCTATGGGTTCTCCCCGCGCATCCGCTTTGATCTGGTGGCGAATAATCTGACCGCCTGGGCCTTCACCACCGGTAAGGTGATGATGAAAAGCGACGGCACGCCCTGGCGCCCGATCGTCCATATCGAGGACATCTCTCGGGCCTTCATCGCCGCCATGGAAGCGCCGCGCGAAGCGGTGCATGGCGAGGCGTTCAATGTGGGGCGCACGGATGAAAACTACCGCATCCGCGAGATCGCTGAAATGGTTGGTGACGTGGTGCCGGGCTGTGAAGTGACTTTTGCCGATGGGGCGGGGCCGGACAAGCGCAACTACCGGGTCAATTGCGACAAGATCCGCCGCGTGTTGCCGGCGTTCGAACCACAATGGACGGTGCGCAAGGGCATTGAACAGCTCTACGAGAAGTACAAAGAGATCGGACTGGTCCTGGAAGAATTCGAAGGCGACCGCTTCCAGCGTCTGGCGCATCTGAAATATCTCATGGGCAACAATGTGCTGAATGCGGAGTTGCGCCATACGGATACGGTGGCGCAGGGCCTTTAAGGTCCGCGCCGATGCCCTGATTTCCTGGGGCTCAATGAGGGACGAGAGCGACGATGCGAGGCAATCTGAAGTGCTGCCGGTCCTGCGGCAGTGAAAACCTCAAGGTCTTTCTGGACCTGGGCGACATGCCGCTCGCGGACCGGATCCTGACGCCGGCGCAGCTTGAACAAGATGAGCCGACCTTCCCGTTGGAAACGGCCTTCTGCGAAGATTGCGGGCTCGTTCAGATCACCGAAACGGTGGATCCGGAAATTCTGTTCGCGTCTGATTACCCGTATTTCTCGTCCTTCTCCGATCATCTGCTGCGTCATAGCCGCGAGAATGTCTTGAATTTGATCAAGACGCGCAAGCTCACGAAGGACTCCTTCGTCATCGAGATTGCCAGCAATGACGGCTATCTGCTGAAAAACTATGTGGAGCACGACATTCCGGTGCTGGGCATCGATCCGGCGGAAGGGCCGGTGAATGCCGCGCGTCAGGCCGGGGTTCAGTCTATGCTGGCCTTTTTCGGTCAAGAGATGGCCGAGGCGCTGGCGGCGGAAGGCAAGAAAGCCGATGTCATCCACGGCAACAATGTGCTGGCGCATGTGGCCGACACCAACGGCATCGTGGCCGGGATTGCGGCCCTGCTGAAAGACGATGGCATCACCTCCATCGAGGTGCCGTATGCCCGTGCGCTGATCGATCACAACGAGTTCGATACCATCTATCACGAGCACCTGTGCTACTTCTCCGTCACCGCGCTTGACAATCTATTCAAGCGCCACGGCCTCTACATCAACGATATCGTCGAGCTGGATATCCATGGCGGGTCGCTGCGGGTGCACGCGCAGAAATTTGAAGACCGGCAGCCGGGCTTCCTGCGCCTGCTGGACTCCGAGCGTGAGGCGGGCGTCGATACTTTCGCCTATTACGCAGACTTCGCCGACCGGGTGACGGCGACGCGCGACAAGCTGCAAGCCTTGCTCAAAGAGCTGAAGGGTCAGGGCCATCGCATCGCCGGCTACGGTGCGGCGGCGAAGGGCGCGACACTGATCAATTATGTGGGCATCGGAACGGACACGGTCGAATATGTCTGTGACCGGAACCACCACAAACAGGGTCGGTACATGCCGGGTCTGCACCTGCCCATCACGGCACCGGAAAAGCTGATCGAGGATCAGCCGGACTATGTGCTGTTGTTGCCCTGGAACTTCGCCGACGAGATCCTGCGCCAGCAGCAGGCCTTCCGCGACAAGGGCGGCAAGTTCATTATTCCGATCCCGGAACCCAAAGTGGTGTGAGCGCCATAGGGCGGGGAGAGCCGCGGCCATCCCCGGACTGTTCACCTGGACGCATTCGAGCGCAGCAAGAGGATTGAGACCCGTGACCCAGACCAACCACGAACCGTTCAAAGGCCACGGCAATTGCTGCCCCGCTTGCGGCTCCACGGATCTGCGCAGCTTCTATCAAAAGAGCAATATCCCGGTGAACAGCTGTATCTTGATGGAAACGCCGGAAGAGGCGGTCGCTTATCCGCGCGGGGATATCGATCTGACCTTCTGTGAAAACTGCGGCTTCATCTACAATCGCGCCTTCAACGAGAACCATATTCAGTACTCGGAGCGCTATGAGGAGACGCAGGGTTTCTCCGGAACGTTCAACAAGTTCCACAAGAAGCTCGCCGAGGACATGATCACCAAGCATGACCTGCGCGGCAAAGAAGTGATCGAGATCGGCTGTGGCAAGGGTGAGTTCCTCGCCATGCTCTGCGAGATGGGCGACAACAAAGGCGTCGGCTTTGACCCGGGATATGTGGCCGATCGCTCCATCGCCCAGTCCACGGACAAGGCGGAATTCGTCGTTGATTTCTATTCCGAGAAATATGCCGACCGGGACGCAGATTTCATCTGCTGCAAGATGACGCTTGAACATATTCCCGAAGCCGAGCGTTTCATCTCCACCGTGCGTAAGGCCGCGGCCCACCGCAAGGATACGGCCGTCTTCTTCCAGATCCCGGAAATCGAGATCATCCTGGAAGAGCGCGGCTTCTGGGACGTCTATTACGAGCACTGCTCCTATTTCTCCAAGGAGATGACGGGCTCGCTCGCGTCCTTGTTCCGTCGCTGCGGCTTTAGCGTGAAAGACGTGTGGGTGGATTACGGCGATCAGTATCTGATGATTGAGGCCTATCCGGCTGACGGGCCCCAGGCCGATCCGGAGGGTGTGAAAGATAATGTGGCGCGCCTGTCGCGCATGGTGGACGAGTTCACCAATGATGTGACCCGCAACATCGCCGACTGGCGCCAGTCCATGGCCGATTGGGCGCAGACGGGCAAGAAAGTGGTGCTGTGGGGCTCGGGCTCCAAGGCGGTGTCGTTCCTCACCACCGTCGGGGTGCAGAACGAGCTGCAATATGTGGTGGACATCAACCCGAACCGGCACGGCTTCTACATGCCGGGCACCGGTCACGAGATCGTTTCACCCGACTTCCTGAAGGACTACGAGCCCGACGTGGTGGTGATCATGAACCCGGTCTACCGGGACGAGATCACGCACTCGCTGAAGGAGCGGGGTCTGACGCCGGACGTGCGCACGATCCTGGAGCCGCTGGCTCGGGCTGCCGCCTGAGGCAAGCCCCTGCATGGGGGTACATCTTCCGCCCCGCTCGCTTGGCATGCTTGCCCATGCTAAACAGAGAGATGGGGTTGTAAGCGCGGCCTAAGCCTTGCTGTGGCACAAGGCAGGGAGCGGGGGAGAAGGCGCAGCACGCACGGCGGCGAGGCCGGTCGGTGCGCCTTCCAGCAACGGGAAGACGGTGGTATGCGGCGTAAGATGGGGTCTCAGCGCCAGGCTGAGGCGGCGGACCAGCAGCAACAGCAACGTCCCATAATCGATCCGATGCCTGAAAGCGGGGGCGATATGTCCCTGTCTGACATCGTATCGCTGTTCCTGCGGCATTGGCTGTGGATCGTGGTGATTGTCGGCGGCATTGTGGGCGCCACCTTTGCCTATGTGTCCATCGTCGCGCCGGTCTACACCGCCAAAGGGCAAGTGCACATTCAGCAGCCCTCCATTCAAGTCAGCCAGCAGGCGCTGATCCAGGTGCAGCGCGCCGATATCACCGATATTCCCAATGAAGTGGCGTTGTTGCGCTCGCGCGGCATTGTGGCCGAGGTGATCCGCAAGCTCAACTTGCAAAATGATCCGGAATTCCTGGAAGGGGTGGAGACCGACATGGGCACCCCGCCCATGGATCAGGTTATCGAAGCCTTTCTCGGGCATCTCAGCGTGACCTTGGCCAATCCCGACACGCGCGTCATCGACATCACGTTCAACAGTGAAGAGTCGGAAAAGGCGGCCCGCATCGTTAACACGCTGATGCAGGTCTATGTGGACCAGCAGATCAGCGGCCAGCGGGCCATTGCCGAAAACGCCACCGCCTGGCTTGAAGACACGGTCGCGGAGATGCGCAGCGAGGTTGAGGCGGCGGACGCGGCCGTGAAGGCCTTCCGCAGTTCCACGGGCATTATCCGCTCCAACACCAATACGGATGTGACGGCGGAAAAAGTTGCGGATCTGAACACGCAGCTGGTGCAGGCCCAGGCCGATGAGGCGGCCCTGCGCGCCGAGCTGCAGGCCTTGCAACGCACCTTGTCTGCGGGCCGGGACGCGTCGGCCGCGCCGCGGGTGTTGAACTCACCGCTGATCCAGCGCTTGCGCGAGCGCGAAGTGGAGCTGGTGCGCCGCCAGGCCTCGCTCGCCAATCAGTATGGTGAGAGACATCCGCGCATGATCCAGGTGCGTAACGAATTGCGCGACGTGCGGACGAATATCGAAGATGAGGTGTCGAAGATCGTGCAATCCATGCGCAGCGAGGTTGGCGCCTCGTCCGCGCGCCTGGCGGCCTTGCGCGAAAGCCTTGTGGAAATGGAACAGGCGGCCGTCTCGACACGGGGCTCGGAAGACGAGTTGGCGGAACTGGAGCGCGATGCGCAGGAAAAGCGCGCCATGCTCCAGAACTTCCTGGTGCGCCTGCGCGAAACCCGGGCCCAGCAGCAATTGGTGGAACCGACCGCGTCTGTTCATTCGCCGGCGGAAATTCCCTCCAAACCGTCCTTCCCTGAAAAGGGCAAGATGCTGGGTATTGCCGGATTTCTGGGTATTATCTTGGCGGGTGTCATTGTCATGGTGCTGGGCTCCATGCGCCGCACTTTTGAAAGCCCGGAAGAAATTGAACGGGTCACCGGCTATCGCCCCATTGGCATCGTTCCGCGCCTGTCGGGTGTGGGGGGGGGCAAGCGCACGGCGCAAAAGGTGATGGAGGCCTATGCGAACAAGTCGAACGCCACGTTCGCGCAAGCGCTGAAGGGTGTGCGGTCCACCTTGTTCCTGGCCAACGGGTCACGGGCGCCCAAAACCGTGCTGGTGACGTCCTCGGCGCCAGACGAGGGCAAGACCACCTTCGCGCTCGCCTATGCCATTCTGTGTTCTACGCTCGGCGAGCGGACCATTTTGCTCGATTGCGATTTCGGTCGCCCGGACCTGCACAAGAAGATGAACGTTGCCAATGATCTGGGCATGGCGAATTATCTGATGGGCGAGGTGGATCTGGACACGGTGATCCGCAAGGATGTCCGCACGGGAATGGACTATGTCGTCTCCGGTGCCTTGCCGTCGGGCACGGCGGAATTGTCGCGCTCGGAAATGCTGAAAAGCGTGCTCGACCAGCTCGCCTGGGAATATGACACGGTGGTGATTGATAGCGCGCCCGTGCTCGCCATGAGCGACTCCCAGCTTCTCTCCACCATGGTGGACACCACGATTTTTGTGGTGCGCTGGCGCCATACCCGCATCGAGAGTGTGGTGGCGGCGGCCAACCGCCTGGAGGATCTGGGGGCACGGTCGATCGCGGGTTTTGTCATGTCGAATGTCAGTGTGCCGCGTGTGACGTCCAGCGCCGCTTCAGGTTATTATGCAGCGTACCACCGCTGAGGATGTCCGGCATGGCAGGTGAACGGGCCGTACCCGGCGGGGTGCGGCCTTTTTTATGGAACCAGAGGGGCGGATATGGCGGCGATGGGACAGCAGCGCGGAATGTGGGCGCGGGCGGCGATGCTCTCGGCCAGCATGGTCTGCGTGCCGGCATTGGAGGCCTGGGCGGCGTCCGCCGAGATCATCACGGTCACCGGCACGCGGCGGGAAGTCGCGCTCGACACCGTCGCCGGCAATATCGCCCGGCTCGACGGCAATACCGTTGCTTTCATCAATGCCGACCATGTGGCCGAAACGCTGAATCGGCTTCCCGGGGTTTTTCTGCATCGCAATAGTGGTCAGGACATGTTGACGGCGATCCGCTCGCCGGTGCTCACGGGCGGGGCGGGAGCGGGCTCTTTTCTGTTCCTCGAAGACGGCGTGCCGTTGCGTGCCGCCGGTTTTGCCAATGTGAACGGCCTGTTTGAGGGGCTGACGGAACTCTCCGGGGCGGTGGAAGTGGTGCGCGGCCCGGGGAGCGCGCTTTATGGGTCAAACGCCGTCCACGGGTTAATCAATATCCTTACGCCGGCACCGACCGAGGATCTGTCCGGTGGCTTGCGCCTGACCGGCGGCTCGTTCGGCCGGGTGAAAGGCCAGGCCCATCTTAGCGATACGATCGGCGCGGATGGTTTTTACGCGGGCTTGTACATCAATAGCGAGGGGGGCTGGCGTGACGATGCGGGCGTAGACCAGCAAAAGGCGCTGCTGCGTTGGGACCGGGAAGAGGGGCGCCTCAGCATTCAAACGACGCTCGCGGCTCATAACCTGAACCAGGAAACGGCCGGATTCATTCGCGGTGACGACGCGTACAAGAACTCTGCATTGGCGCGGACCAATCCGTCTCCGGACGGGTTTCGCGACGCTCAGGCCGTGCGGCTTGCTTCACGCATCGATTGGGCCCAAAGCGACAACCTGACCCTGTCGGTCACACCCTTTTTGCGCTGGAACGAGATGAGTTTCCGGCAGACATTCCTGCCCTCTCAGGCCATTGAGGAAAACGGCCATTGGAGCGTGGGTGCGCTCAGTGCGGCCTATTGGTCTTTTGAGGGGGGGCATGATCTCATTGTGGGCTTCGATACGGAAATCACGGACGGTTTCCTGTCGGAAGTGCAGGACCTGCCCGATATCGGCAGTTTCACCCAAGGCGTTCACTATGATTACGACGTGCTCGCCACTGTGGTGGCTGGCTATGTCCATGGCGAATGGCAGACCCTGCCGCGCTTACGCATCACCGGTGGCTTGCGGGTGGAGTACACGAATTATGACTACACCAACAATACAGACGCGAACACAGTGGGCCGGTTCCAGCGACCGGCCGACCGCGAGGACGATTTCATTACGGTGACGCCCAAGTTGGGTGCCATCTATGAGGCCAGTGATGAGATCGACCTGTTCGCGCGCTATGCTCGGGGTGCTCGGGCGCCGCAGACCACGGATCTGTACCGCTTGCAGATCAATCAGCAGGTGGGCGATGTGGACGCGGAAACGCTCGATAGCATCGAGGCGGGCCTGCGAGGGAATTGGGGCTGGCTTACGGCGGACATTGCCGCTTATTATGCAGTGAAGCGGAACTTCTTCTTCCGGGACACGGACGGTTTCAATGTGCCGGATGGGCGGACCCGCCATGTGGGCGTTGAACTGGATGCGATAGCGCGCCTGGACGAGACGGTGCAATTGGCGCTGTCCGGCACTTATGCGCGCCACACCTACCGCTTCGACAATACGGTATCGGTGAACTCAACCGAGTCCATCCGGATTGGTGATGATGTGGACACGGCGCCGCGGCTGTTGGCCAATGCACGCATTCTGTGGACACCGGTGCCATCCGTGCTGACGGAACTCGAATGGGTCTATGTCGGCGACTATTTCATGGATGCGTCCAATTCCACGCAGTATCCGGGGCACCAGCTTGTGAACCTGCGCGCGGCCTGGGATGTGACCGATTATGTGGAAGTCTTCGCTGCCGTGCGGAACGTAACGAATACGGACTATGCGAACCGGGCCGATTTCTCGTTTGGGTCGGAGCGGTACTTTCCCGGCGAAGACCGCAGCTATGCGGGCGGCATCGCATTACGGTTTTGAGGCTTAAGGCGTGAACCTCTATCAAGCCTTTCATGCGGCATTTCCAACAGACCGGGGCAAGCCCTTCTTGCATCTGGAGGACGGGCGCGTCGTCAGTTATGGCACGATGGAGGATCTTTCCGGCCGCATCGCCCGGGTGCTGATGGACCTGGGCGTGCAGCCCGGTGACCGGGTGGCCGTGCAGGTGGACAAAAGCGCGGAGGCCGTGGCGCTCTATCTGGCCTGTTTGCGGGCAGGGGCGGTTTATCTCCCGCTGAACACAGCATACACGCCGGCGGAGGTACAGTACTTCCTCTCCGACGCCGATCCCGCCGTGCTGGTGTGTGACCCGGCGCGTGCCAATGGCTTGGCACAGGGGCGCCGGGTGCTCACCCTGGACGGCGACGGGCAGGGCAGCCTGTCGCAGGCGGCGGCCACGGTCGCACCCGTTCATGAGGTGGCGGTGCCGGCGCGGCCGGAAGATCTTGCGGCTATTCTGTATACGTCGGGCACCACGGGGCGCGCCAAAGGGGCTATGATCTCCCATGGGAACCTGTTGGCGAATGGGCGCACATTGCACCGGCTTTGGGGCTTTGGGCCTCATGACCGGCTCATTCACGCGCTGCCGATCTACCATACCCATGGCCTGTTCGTGGCGTTGAACACCACGTTGCTCAACGGTACAGATATCGTCTTTCTACGGAAATTTGAGGCCAGTACTGTCCTGACGGCACTGGCGCACGGAACGGTGCTCATGGGCGTGCCGACATTCTACACACGCCTGCTTGCCGAACCGGGTCTGACGGCGCAGGCCTGTGCGGCCATGCGCCTGTTCATTTCCGGTTCCGCACCGCTTCTGGAGGAAACCTTCACAGCATTCCGGGACCGGACTGGCCATACCATCCTCGAACGTTACGGCATGACCGAGACGAACATGATCACCTCCAACCCGCTCATGGGTGAGCGCCGGCTCGGTGCCGTGGGGCTGGCGCTGCCGGATGTGGAGATCCGCATCGCGGATGGGGATGGCGCCGCCTTACCATTGCAGGACACGGGCATGGTCGAGGTGCGCGGCCCCAATGTGTTTCAAGGCTATTGGAATATGCCGGAGAAAACTCGCGAGGAGTTCCGCAGCGACGGCTTCTTCATCACCGGTGATCTGGGTGTTCTGTCTGCGGATGGCTACCTGACTCTGGTGGGCCGTGCCAAGGATCTCATTATTTCTGGCGGCTTCAACGTCTATCCTAAGGAAGTCGAAAGCGTCATCGATGCGGTGCCGGGCGTAGAGGAAAGCGCCGTCATTGGCCTGCCACACGCTGATTTCGGCGAAGGCGTCGCGGCCGTCGTGGTGCGCGTGCCGGGCGGGATGGTTAGCGAAGACGATATTCTCTCGGTACTGATGGATCAGATCGCCGCCTATAAACGTCCGAAACGCATCTTTTTCGTGGATGCGCTGCCTCGCAACGCGATGGGCAAAGTGCAAAAGACCATCTTGCGCGATCGCTATGCGGACAGTTTTACCTGATCCACGCTTTGGTCCCCCGTGCCGACGAAAAAGGGCGCCCGCAGGCGCCCTGATCCGTGTCTGATCGTGCGTCTCAGAGCCGTTTCAATTGAAAAACCAGATCATTGAAACGGTTCTCCGCCGTTGGTTTCGCGCGCTTTCCGGGCGCAAACCCGTCCACACTTTTCCTGACAGGGGCCTAGAAGGCAAAGCGGAAGGTCAGGCCGCCGGAATGGCGGATGAAGTTGTCTTCCACCAACCCGTCATAGCCGACGGTGATGTCGATATTCGGCAACTCGTAGGTCACGCCCACACCGCCGGTAATGCCACTGTCGGAGAGTTCCGCGCCGGTGAGGGTGAAGCTCTCGGTCCCATCTCGGAAACGGGCGGTGGTCTCCAGCGGATCGGTTTCCAGCTCCTGGCGATAGCCCACACGCAGTTTCGGCACCAAGTGACCGTCGCCCTGGCGGAACCGATGCGCCACTTCCACGCCGGCCGAGGCCCGCATGGATGTGCTGTCGCGCTCTTCCACCACCAGGTCTACGCCGCTGCCGCCGCCGGACTCGGAGAAACCGTTTTCCTGCAGGAACAGATAGTCAAAGCCCGCCACCGGGGTGATGCGTGTATTGCCGATATTCACATCCGCGCCGACGCGCACGCTACCGCCATATTGGTGACCGTCCCAGTCGGCCGAGGTGCTGCGGTCGAAAGTGTCTTCGTCGATGCGCACCCGGCGCTCAGAGCGGTACTTGTTGAAGCCCGCATGACCGTGCAGCGCCAAGAAGGCGGGGCCGGCGGACCAGGAGGCGTAGGCGCCGAGCATCAGGCTGTCGATGCGGAATTCATCATCGAAGGAGTCCTGTTCCTCAATGCGCGAGCCAGCCCAGGAGAAGTTGAGGCCAATGGCGTCGGCACCCAGCCACGCGTAGTCGAAACCACCGGCAATGCCGTAGGTCTCGCCGTCGAAGCCGAATTCGTCCTCGACCGGATCCTGCTCATACATGGCGCCGATGATCTGGAACCAGGCCGTGGAGCCGTTCGGGTTGCTCACCCGGCGCTGGGCGTCAAGGCGGCTCGACACGGCAAAAGCCGTCTGGTCGGTGACCGTCAGCGCCGCCATGCGCGAGGGCAGGCCGGTGTCAGGCAGAAGCTGGTTGTAGGCGTCGCGGAAATCCTCGCCATTGTCGATATTCCCGATGGCAACGGCCAAGGCGTCATCCGCATCAAGAATTTCGATGACCGCCGGATAGGCCGCAGTCTGATTGTTGTTCAGGCCCAACTCACCTGGTGTCTTCAGGTCGAGCTGCAGCACCACCTCGTTGATGTTCGTGTCCGAGACCGCGAGGGTGCCGTTGTACAGGAAGAACAGGTCCCCATCATCGGCCAGATCCAGGCCGCCGTTCACGACCAGGGTGCCTGCGTCAATGATGGTGATGTCGGCGGTTTCGCCCAGGAACTCTTCAAGTTGAACATCGAACTGGGCACCGTCTTCCACCGTCACCAGATCGGTGGCGGTGATGCGCGCCGTGTCCTGATTTTCCGCGTTCAAGAACACGGTGGTGACGGAGTTGGCGCCAAGGGTCGCCGTCGTCACCGAAATCGTCTCGCTCGCAGGCAGGAAGATCTCACCGTCGCTGACGGTCAGGTCCACGGTGCCGCCGTCGGAATAGATGCCGCCGGTCAGAATGCCCTGGCCTTCGATCGTGACGGTGTCATTGCCGGCGCCGGTAAAGAGCGAGCCGATGATGAACGCGGAACGATCATCATCGCTGTCGTCGTCTTCATCCGCATCTGGATCTTCAAACAAGTCGACAATGGCGAAAGTGTCGTTGCCGGCACCCAAATACACATCGCCCAGGATCTGGTTCTCGTTTGTCACGGAGATGTCGGCCGTGGCGGCGCGCAGATCAAGAGCGATGGGGCGGGCGTCTTCCGGGGCGTCTTCTTCCGGCCCGTCGCTGACCGTGGCCCCAATGACGCCGCGATTGATCACGGTGGTCAAGCTGCCCGACAGGTCTTCCACCGCCGTGGCATTGGCACCCAGGCCGGTGGAGGTGGTGGTGATGATGTTCTCGTTGATCAGCGTCGAGACCGTGGCGCCGGCCTCGATTTGAATTGCGCGGGCCATGCCGCCGTCGTCGCCCACCGCATTGCCCTGGATGGCGCCGTCATTGGTGATGGTGTCAACTGTCGCGCCTTCGCCGATGAACAGGCCGGTGCTGGCGGCGTTGAAAGCGGAGGAGCGGATGGAGCCGGTATTCGTCAGGCCACCGTCCACCGTCACGGTGTTGCCGTCAAAACCGGTAATGGCAACGGCGGTCGCTTCCTGGTTTTCGTCGATGCCGTCAGCAGAAATCAAACCACGGTTGAGGAAGCCGACGGCTTCGTCGTCCGCGCCGACCACGCCGATCGTGATGTCGCCCGTGGCGCCAGAGGAGACTTCCGGCGAGATCAGCACGCCATAGCGGGCCACATTGGCGTCGATGGTTGAGCTGATCGTGTCGTCCTCTTCGATGGCCGGATTGGGCCCGTCATTGAAGAAGCCGCCGCCGATGCTGCCCCCGATGAGCACCGCGCCGCGGGCTTCGGGCAGGTCGTCGTCGCTGTCGGTATCTGGATCGTCGGTGAAGCCTTCCAGCGGGCTTGCGACCGTGATGAAGCCGCTGTTGAAAAATGCGCCGGAGATATCGTTGCGCACTTCGATGCCCGACGCATTGGTGCCCGTGACATCGACCACATTGCCTTCAATGCGCACATCTCCTTGTACGCTGCCGTCCAGCAGAATGCCGACGGTGTTCAGGCCGTTGACGTCAATGCGTCCGTCCGTGTTAACGGAGCCGATCAAGTCGGTGCGCAACGCGATGCCGATGGACTCATCGCCTTCGACACGGATGCCCGCGCCTTCTTCGAGCACGATGTCGCCGGTGACCGCATCCGGCCCGGTGATTTCGACGCCGATCTTGTCGGATCCGAGTGGATCCTCGTCATCATCGGCGCTTTCCAGCGTGATTTGGCCGGAGGTGTTGAACTGAGTGGTCACACCGCCTTCGATCACCACCCCGCGTGCGGCACTTGTCGCCGTGTTCTCAATGTCGCCGTCGATCTGCACAGTGTTGTCGGAGTCGACAGTGATGGCGGTGCCGCTATCGATTTCCACCGAGCCGTCAGACGTCACTTCGATGTCGGCGGGATTGGGATCATCGGCGGTCGAGGTGAAAAGCGGTGTTGTAACCTTGTTATCAACCTCAAGGCTCTGGGCCGCGGCGCCAGTGGCTGCAAAGGCCAGAGTCGCCGACACCAGCGCCGTGGACAGCCTTAGGCGTCCGATCATGGCCTCGGCGCGGCCGCGCGCGTCTGAGGTCTGGCGGGCAGGCTGGTGCGTCCGCTCCCCCGATCCACCAGCAGACATCCCACCAGCGGCCAGGTGGCCGTCACCCTCGAACCATGCGCTCATGCGTCTGTTATCCCGCTTTTCAGCCAGCCCGGTGCCACCGGACGACCCCCACCAACCTAACCAAGACGCACTTCGGATCGCCAACCGTGCGCACGTCCCACACCATACCAGTCGTTTATAAAAAAGGCGACCGGTCGTCCAGATGGCCGCGCAAGTCTTTCCGGGCATATCCGTCTCCTGGCGCCGGACCCGTGGTCACCCCACGCACTGGGGACTGTGCTCGGGTGAGGAAACCACGGGCCGGCTTGAGGATGGCCCTGACCGTTCCAGCGACCTGCGCGCACCTGACGACGGGACGAAAAGCCAGGCAGGCGACGGCCGCAAGTCCTTACCGGGGCCATGGCGTGATACGGGCGGGACGGCCGCACTCCGTCGCCGATCCGAGGGGCGTGTGAACAGGATGCGGGTGCGATAAGCGGCCTCAATGCTGCGATGTGCCGTTGGTCTGAGAGGTTGTAGGACGGCAACGAAGATGCTTGAAAAGCGAAGGCCACACAATTGCGGACACAGCCGATCAGATTCGGCCGTGCAGGGCTACGATCTCCGGACCCAGCGGACCGCCCTAAGGCGCGGGCACCCGCACCGCATGGGGGCGATAGAGGCCGAGATCCGCCATCAAATCATCGGGATTGAAACTGTTGCAGGCATAGGTCAGCAGCAGGGTGTCGTCGCGGGCGAATTGGGCGTGGGCTTTGCCGGCATAACAGAAGATGGATTCGCCGGCTGGTTTCGGGCCGGCTGGTTTCGGGATCGTGTAGAGGAGACGGGGCGGGGACCAGGGACCGGTCAGCGTCGGCGCTGTCCGGTGGACAATGTTTAGGAAAAAGGGCGTCGGGTCCATATGAACCGCGAGCCAGTGACGCCGGCGCAGACGGTCTAAACTCATTTCGCTGGAGGCGCGGGGTATGACCGTGCCCGTTGCGCTCAATGACAGGGCGTTATGCCACTGACCTTGGTGATCGCGCCATTGCAAGGCGGCGGCGGGCGCGTCGAGAGCCGCAAAGGGCAGGCGGGCGAGCGCCACCGCATGTTTGCGCGGCCCCTCCGCTTCCAGGGGCGCGGCGAGAACCACGTGATGGGCGCCGGCGGCCCAGAGCGCTGCGCCCGCCAAGGCCGGCCGCTCCGGCGCGAGAGAATGGATCTGCATGCGCCAGCTGGCCGGCGGGGCGAACGGATTGGCGATGACGGCGAGGTCCGTGCCCGTGACCGCGAAGCCCAGCGCGTGCCCCGCATCGCGGGTCTCCACCCGCATTAGGAACACGATCAGCCGCCCGTCATGCATCAGGCCATCCAGGGGCCAGTAGCGGATGCCCGGCACCGCGCTTTGAAAGAGGTCCGCCGGTCCCTCTGCCGTTGATCGCCAGTGGTAAGCGATCGTCCAGGTGCCGTCGCGGCAGGTGGAAATCGCGGCGCTGTTGGACACAAACGCCGCGTTATGGCGGTCGCGGGCCTCTGGTGCGCCGATAAAGCTGTCTCCGAACAGCCAGAGCGAGCGCTGTGCGTCGAGAGGCACGGAATAGACCCCGTCGCCACCGAGCCAGCCATCTTTCAGCGGAAACGCCGGATCGCAGGCGGACTGATCCGCGCGCACTGGGCTCGACAGCAAGAGCAAACCAAGGGCCAGGCCCGCACAGACCCGCGCGAGCAACCTCACCGTATGAGCCCTCGGCTCAGATCACCGGGGGTATCGATATCGCCGAGCACGCCCGGGTCGTCCACATCCGCATAGGCTACGTCATGGCGCCGCGCGGCGAGCAGACGGCGCGCGCCTTGATCGCCACTCAGCGTTTTGAGCACGGGAAACAGCACCCGGCGAAACAGAACCGGGTGACCGGCCTGGCCCTGGTGGCGCGGACGCAGTACGGGGGCGGTGGCACCGTCCGCCGAGACCGCCAACTGATGCAGCGCGGCGATGCTGGTGGGCTGGATCCACGGCATGTCGCCCAGAAACACCAGGGCCGCATCTGCCTCGTCCGGCAGAGCCGCGATCCCACAGGCCAACGAGGTTCCCATGCCCTCGGCGGCGGCATCATTGATGGCGATCTGCGCGCCGCTGCGCGTCACTTCGGCCATCACCGCCTCATCGGGCGGCGTGACCGCGATAACGCGGTCACAGCTTTGCGCCGCGAGCGCCAGGACATGGGCCAGCACCGGTTTGCCCTCGAGCGGCACCAACAGCTTGTTGCGCAAGCCAAAACGGCGCGAGGCGCCAGCGGCGAGGATCATGGCTGCGACTTTCATGGGCCTGTTTCCCTCGTGACGGCGATACCGGCGGGCAGGCGCCGGCGCGCAGTGAGTTCCGCCAGCACCGATAAGGCGATTTCCGCCGGTGTGCGCGCGCCGATATCCAGCCCGACCGGCGCGCTGATGCGGGCGATGGCGGCGCTGTCCCAGCCCGCGGCCCGCAGGCCAGTGCAGCGGCGCTCATGGGTCGCCCGACTGCCTAGCGCCCCCAGATAGGCGACGTCAGAGCGCAGTGCGTGGGCCAGCGGCCGCTCTTCCTTGTCATGATCATGGAACACCGTCACAAAGCCCGACCAGGCATCCAGCGAGAGCGCGGCCGTCAACGCGCCCACATGGCCGATCCGGGTCTCAGCCCCGAGGGCCTGCGCCCCCGCCGCCGTGGCCTCATCGCCGGTGAGGGCAATGACTTCATATTCGAGCGCCAGGGCAAAGCGGCACAGAGCCTCTAAAATTGGTCCATCGCCAGCGACAATCAGGCGCCAGGGCGGCTCCAGGGGTTTCAGATAGGCCGGTTCGGGCACCGGCGCGCCGTCTTCGCTGAGCGCGAACAGGGCCGTCCCCTTGCCGATGGCCAGGCGTGAGGGGCGCCGCGCCGCGCGACGATCCAAAAGCCGGCTCAGCTCCGCGTGCGGTGGGTCGGGCGTGAAAGCGATCGCGATGCGGCTGCCACAGGGGAGGCGCAAGTCAATCGCACTGTCCTCGCCGCCATAGCCCACCAGCGCCGGTCGCCGCTCCGCGAGGGCTTGGCGGGCGCGGTCGATAATCGCCTGTTCCACGCAGCCGCCACTCAGAAATCCCAGCGCCGTGCCGGTTTCGCTGACAACCATCTGGCTGCCCAACGGGCGCGGGCCCGAGCCATCGATCTCCACCAAAGTGGCGAGCGCCACCCGTTCGCCTCGGGTCTGCCAGTCGGCGGCGGCGTCGAGGACGAAATCCCGGAAAACGGGCTTATGAGAAGCGGGTTTGACGATCTGCATCCTGGCTCACCTCGGCATGGCTGGCGCCTCTGTCAAGCCAAAGCGCCCGACACGATCAGGGTCAGAACAACACCCAGAGCAAAATCAACAAAAAGAACAGCGAAAGCCCCGCCAGCGCGATTTTGCCTTGATTGCTCTCCAGCAGACGCTGGGCCGGCCGCCCCAATTCAGAAATGATCACGGCGAGACCAAAGTATCGTGTCGCCCGCGACAACGTCACCACCACCAGAAACGGCAGGAAGGGCATATTCAGCACTCCTGCGGCCGTCGTCACCAGTTGGTAGGGGACGGGCATGATGCCGAGCAAGTAGAGCGCGACAAAGCCGCCATTGTTCACGCGCTCTTCAAGCTGCGCGAATTCCGCCCCCAGATCGCCTTGCTCCAGCAGGGGTGTAATAAGGGTCTGAAAAGCCAGCGACCCGAGCAAATACATGGTGGCCGCGCCAGCGACACTGCCCAGCAGCAGCATGGCGGCGAGCAGATAGGCCTGTTTGCGCCGCGCGACCATGACCGCGATCAACAGCGGTTCCACCGCATAAAAGATAATCGTATTCTCCAAAAACGAGAGTACTGCCACCCAATGGGGCATGTAAGGCGACGCCATGATCCGCCGCATGGCGCCGTGCAGGATGCCGTCGTGCTTCTCGCGCTCCCCGCCGGGTTTGGCGGGATCGACGTCTCGGGGGGCGTCACCGTTCGATTCGCGATGGTTTTCGCGGTCTGGTTCCTGCTCACGCATGTTCTATCCCCCACGCCGGGGAGCCATCTTCACCCACCCGTCCCCTAATGCCATATAAGATCACAAAGCGCTGAGTCAGTCAGCGACCGGACAGATCAGGGTGGAGACCGACAGGTGAGGCTCAGCCAAGACAAGCACGGCGGGCGCGGACCGCTTATCGATCCCTTTCAGCGGGCGGTCACCTATGTGCGTTTGTCCGTCACGGATCGCTGTGACTTCCGCTGCGTCTACTGCATGGCCGAGAACATGACGTTCCTGCCCAAGTCGGATCTGTTGAGCTATGACGAGTTGGACCGACTGTGCGCGGCTTTTGTCGCACGGGGCGTGCGCAAACTGCGGATCACGGGCGGTGAGCCGCTGGTGCGCCGCGGGATTATGGAGCTGTTCGCCAAACTCGCGCGGCATCTGGAGACCGGTGCGTTGGAGGAACTGACGCTGACCACCAATGGCAGTCAGCTCGCGCGTCATGCGGCGGATTTGGCCGCCCTCGGCGTGCGCCGCGTCAATGTCTCCCTGGACACACGCGATCCGGAGCGCTTTGCCGCTGTCACCCGCTGGGGCCGGCTTGAGCAAGTGCTCGACGGCATCGCGGCTGCGCGTGCGGCGGGGCTCAGCGTTAAGATCAATATGGTGGCGCTGAACCGCTTCGCCGATGAGATTGAACCCATGCTGCGCTGGGCCCATGGGGAGGGGATGGACCTGACCCTCATCGAAACCATGCCCATGGGGCCCGTTGAAGGCGAGCGGATCGATGACTTTCTGCCTCTCTCTCACATTCGCGCGGATTTGAGCTCTCGGTTCACATTGCGCGACTTAGCCAAGCGCACGGGGGGGCCGGCGCGTTATGTGGCGGTGGAGGAGACCGGAGGCACGCTCGGCTTTATTACGCCGCTCACGCATAATTTCTGCGAATCCTGCAACCGGGTGCGCGTGACCTGCACCGGCCAGCTCTATATGTGTCTGGGCCAGGACGATCACGCGGATCTGCGGGCGGCGCTGCGGGCGAGCGGCACGGACGAACCGCTCCATGCCGCTCTTGATGAGGCCATCGGGCGCAAACCCAAAGGCCATGACTTTGTCATTGAGCGTGACGCCGAACGCTCCGGTACCCGCCGTCACATGTCTGTCACCGGTGGCTGAGGCAGCGTGTCAGCGGCCTGCGACGTTGAAATTCGTCCGGAACAGATTGGCCGGATCAAGGCGCCCTTTGAGCGCCCGTAGACGATCCAGATGCGGACCATAGGCGCTTGCGGTCTCGGCGTCATCTCCGTCCGGAATGAAGTTGACATAGCGGCTGCCCATGGCGTGGGGAGTCAGCGCATCATAAAGCCCGCGCGCCCACCCAACACAGACTGTGTCAGCCGCCGGATCCTGCCAACGGGTATGGATGTTCACCACGAAATGCGGCGCCCGGTTTGACCATGCGGTCTCGGCCAGAGCCGGGCGGCTCGCCGCGCCATCGATTTGACCGATGAAAATTTCGCACTCTTCCGTTGGAAGAGTATAAACGCCGTCCGCCATGCGCTGAATGGCATCGGGCGTCAGGCTCGCCAGATCGTGGCTCTTCCAGTAGTTCCGCGCGCCCTCGCCCTGGAGCGGGTCAAAGGCCTGTTGCCAGGCGGTAAAGGGCATGCGGTCCAGGGCGGTGGCAATGGGCGAGCCCAGGCCTGTCAAGGCGGCCGTGGCTTGCGGGCCGTGCTCAGGAGAGCCCACATAGCACACGGCTAACACCAAGACTTCACGCCCGTGCCAGGTGGGATCGAGAAACGGCAGTGGCGGAGCTTTGCGCAGCACCGCCCAACAGCTCAAGGCTTCCGGCGCCTGCGGCATCAACTGGCCATAATCGGTAAGCACGGACGCGGCATGGGCGGCGTCATGCAGGATCATGCCCGCATAGACCTCCGGTCCCAGCGGATGCAGAGCGAAAGTGAATTCCGTCACGATACCGAAATTCCCGCCGCCCCCGCGCAGGCCCCAGAATAGCTCCGGATTTTCCGTCGCGCTGGCGGTGACAACCGCACCATTGGCCGTGACGACCCGGGCGGCGCGCAAACTGTCGATGGTCAGGCCGAGAGAGCGGGTGGTCCAGCCGAAACCACCGCCAAGGGTCAGACCCGCGATCCCGGTCGTGGAATTGATCCCGGTGGGAACGGTCAGTCCATGGGCCTGGGTCGCGGCATCCACCATGGCCAGGGTCGCGCCGGCGCCCACCCGTGCCAGGCGCTCATCCGGGTCCACGGTAACGGCCGTCATGGCGCGCAGATCGATGACAAGCCCGCCGTCGCAAGAGGCCTTGCCGGCGATGTTATGCCCGCCCGCGCGCACCGCAAGCATCAAACCTTGATCAAGGGCGAAGCCCACGGCGGCGGCGACTTGAGTTTCGGTTTCGACACGGAGGATCGCGCCAGGGCGCCGGTCAATCATGGCGTTCCAAAGCGCGCGGCTGGCGTCATAGTCGGGGGCGCCCGGCAGTATTGCCGGAGCGCCGGTGGCGCTTTCAAGCGCGGTTTGGGTGAAGGCGACCGTGCTGCCGTCAAGGCGGCGCAGATGGGTTGTGGTCATGGCGTTTCCTGTCCGTGACGGGTGATCTCAGGGCTCTCACGATTGCAGCACAGGGGGGAAGCGGGAATACTGCGCCGTCCAAAAGGTATGCCCGATCGTCCTTGGCGGAAGGCGTTGTGAGGCGGGCACAGTGGGGCAGGAGGCCGGTGAGGGATGGATGTGCTCTCGGAGGTGCTGAGCGCGGTGCGGTTGACCTCGGCGTTTTACTTCGAGGTGCGCGCGCGTGAGCCCTGGGCGACGCTGACCCCGGCCATGACCAATATCGGCCATGTGGTCATGCCCCAAGCAGAGCACGTGATCCCCTTCCATGTGATGATGGAGGGCAGCGCCTGGGCCTGGCCTGAAGAGCTGGGGCTGGAGCCGGGGCATCTGGAGGCCGGCGATGTGATCATGATGTCCCATGGTCACAGCCACCTCATGGCGTCTTCCGATACCCTGCCGCAGGTGCCCACGGTGGATACACGCGTTTATCAGGAAGCGGCCGCCAGCAAGGCGCCTTACACCTCGGTGTCGATCGGCGGGGCGGGAACGCCGGCGCGCTTTGTGTGCGGCTATTTGGGCTGTGACGTGCGGCCCTTCAATCCGCTGTTGAGCGCGCTGCCTGAGATGATGGTGATCAAACCGGGTGACCAGGGGCGGGCGCTCCTGCAAACGCTCATCCAGGCGGCGCTGGGGGAAGAAGAAAACACCATGGCGGGCAGCGGGACGATCCTGACCAAACTCAGCGAGTTGATGGTGGTACAGGCGCTGCGCCTCTACATTGACAAACTGCCGGCGGGGCAGACGGGCTGGCTCGCGGGGCTGCGCGATCCTCAGGTGGGAGCCGTGCTGTGGCAGATCCACAACCACCCGGCCGAGCCTTGGACGCTGCAAAGCCTGGCGGAAGCGGCCGGTATGTCCCGCTCCAAACTCGCCGAGCGCTTTGCCGTGTATACGGGCCAGCCGCCCATGCAGTATCTCACCCGCTGGCGCATGCAACTCGCCGCCCGCCGGCTTGAGGCGCACGGGGCGAGCCTGGGGCAGGTGGCCGAGGCTGTCGGCTATGCCTCGGAGGCGGCGTTTCAGCGGGCCTTCAAGAAGCATGTGGGCGAGACGCCGGGCGCCTGGCGGCGCGGGCGGACTGGCGGCGCTGCGGCAAAACACCGGAGCGGATTTGATGGCAGCAAGGGTAATGATCCTGGCTTTGCGGGGCCAAATACGGGACATTAACACTTGTCTCGCGCGATCTTGCCGAAAAGGGGGCCGATCATGACGCGATCTGCACGAATGCCGACCAGCCAAGCCATGGGGCGCGGGCGCATGGCCCGCTTAGCGCTCTGGTCCGCCTGCCTGTTGCTGGGGCTGGCGGGTCTCGTGGCGTCCTTCTGGCCCGCTGGCGGTCAGGCCCAGGGTAGTGCGCCAAGCGCCGTGGTCTTGCGGATCGATGGGGTGATTGGTCCGGCGGTGGCCGATTACATCACCGATGGCTTGCGCGACGCGGCGCTTCAGCATGATCTGGCGATCCTGGAGATCTATACGCCCGGCGGCCTCGACACGAGCACGCGCGTGATCAACGACGCCATTCTCAACGGTCCGATCCCCGTGGTGGGCTATGTGAGCCCGTCCGGCGCGCGGGCCGCCAGCGCCGGCACGTTCATTATGTACGCCACCCATGTGGCCGCCATGGCGCCCAGCACCAATCTCGGCGCCGCCACACCGATTCAGCTCGGCGCGGCGGACGAGACCGGCGGCCGGGATCCGCGCGCGCGCCTCGCTCGCGAGGCCGCCGACGCGGTGGACAGCGCCTTGGGCAGCGATGAGCCTGCCGAGGGCGAGGCGCCGACGTCCGACACAGCCGACGACAGTGCCAATGGGTTCGGACAGACCCCCGGCACGGCGCCCCAGGACGAGGCCGGGCAACCAACGGATGCCAACCAGGACGCGCTGGCCCGCAAAGTCGTCAATGATGCCGCCGCGTATATTCGCGGGCTCGCCGAGCTTCGTGGACGCAATGCCGAATGGGCCGAGCAGGCCGTGCGCGAAGGCGTGAGCCTGTCCTCCAGCGAGGCGCTTGAGCTCAATGTGATCGACCTCATCGCGGAAGATCTGCCCGATCTGCTGGCCCAGATCGACGGACGGACGGTGCAGGTGGCGGGCCGGGGCGATGTGACCCTCGCCACCGAGGGGATGACCGTGACCCGGCAGGAAATGACGGCTATCCAGCGCTTTCTGACCTTCATCACCGATCCCAATATCGCGTTCATTCTGATGCAATTGGGCGTGCTGGGCCTTATCATTGAACTGTACAATCCCGGGTCGATTTTCCCGGGCGTGGTGGGGCTGATCTGCCTCATTCTCGGGCTGACGGCGTTGTCGGTGCTGCCGTGGAATGCGGGCGGAGCGGCCCTGCTCGTCATCGGGGTGATATTCATGGGGCTGGAGTTTTTCGTGGCCTCGGGAGGGATCTTGGCCGTGTTCGGAGTCATTGCCTTCGGTGTGGGCGCCTTTTTCCTATTCGATGCGGATGTGCCGGGTCTGCGCATTTCGCTACCGGTGATCCTCATCAGCACCGGCGTCATGGCCGTGCTGACTTTCATCGCCGTGGGCATTGGCCTGGCGGCGCAGCGGCGCGAGGTGGTGACCGGGGCTGAAGCCTTGATCGGCCAGACCGGCACGGTGACGGACTGGAATGGGCTGGAAGGCTACATCTTCATCGAAAGCGAAAACTGGCGGGCGCGCAGCACCGTGCCCCTTGAGCGTGGCCAGCGTGTGCGGGCCGTGAAGATTGAGGGACTGATCATCTGGGTCGAACCAGCGGCCTGAGCAAACGGGGAACCGTCATGGAAGACGCTATCGAAAATCTAACCGGCTATATCATTCTCCTGATTGCCGTCTTTGTTCTGTTGTTTCAGATCTTCAAGATCCTGCGTGAATATGAGCGCGCCGTGGTCTTCACTCTCGGACGTTTCACCAGCGTCAAAGGGCCCGGCCTGATCATCCTGATCCCCTTCATCCAGCAGATGGTGCGGGTGGATACGCGGACCTTCGTGCATGATGTTCCGTCCCAGGACGTGATCTCCCGCGACAACGTCTCGGTGAAAGTGAACGCGGTGATCTATTACCGGGTCATTGATCCCAACCGCGCCATCAACAATGTGGAAGACTTCATGGCCGCCACCAGCCAGCTCGCCCAGACGACGCTGCGCTCGGTGCTCGGCAAGCATGATCTTGATGACATGCTGATGGAGCGCGACAAGCTCAATCACGACATTCAAGCGATCCTGGACTCCCAGACCGAAGCCTGGGGCATCAAGGTCGCTAATGTGGAAATCAAGCATGTGGACATTGACCCGTCCATGATCCGCGCCATCGCCAAGCAGGCAGAAGCCGAGCGGGAACGGCGGGCCAAAGTGATCAGCGCGGAAGGTGAAGAGCAGGCGGCTCAAAAGCTGGTGGACGCGGCCGAGAAAATGTCTCTGCAGCCGGGCGCCATGCAGTTGCGCTACCTTGCGGCCTTGCAGGAGATCGCCAATGACCGCTCCAACACCATCGTGTTCCCGTTCTCGCCGCAGGACATCACGAACCTGATGAAGCGGCCCTGAGCCTGATCCGTATGCGGATCCTGTGGTAACGCGAACGCGGGGGCTTCGGCTCCCGCGTTTTTGCATGCGAAGGGGGAAGGCGTGTTGGAGATTGTCTACTGGCTAATGGTCGCCACCTAATTCACCCATGAACTGGACGCCATGCAGCGGCATGAATGGCGTGTCCTCCCCGGCTTGCGCAGCCTGCCCGACGAGATGGGGCGCCAGGTGTTCCTTTGGCTGCATGTGCCCTTGTTTTTGCTGGTGTTCCTGTTTTCGTTGGCTGGCGCGGCCTCGCCCTTCGCCGTGGGGCTGTCCGTGTTCGCCATCATTCATGTGGGGCTGCATGTGCTGTTCCGGACCCACCCGGCTTATGAGTTCAACAATCCCACATCCTGGGCGCTGATCCTCTTGACTGGGATCTTCGGGGCCGTGCATTTGGGGCTTTGGAGCATGCTTTGAGCTTCTCAGCCTTGCCCGCTTGCTTCCGTGCGCAGCCAAGTCAGAAAATCGGGATTACCCTCATCGCTTGATAGGGGCAGGGCGACAATGCAGGGGGTATCGTAGCTGTGCAGAGTCCGGACGGTCTCGGTGAGCGCCGCCATGCGGTCCGCCCGGGTCTTGGCGATCAGCACCGTCTCGTTGGCTTCCTCCGCTTTGCCCTCCCACCAATAGACCGAGGTCATGGCGTCGAGAATATTGACGCAGGCCACCAGCCGTTGTTCCACTAGCGCCCGCGCCAGGCGCGTGGCCTCCTCCCGGTCGCCGGCGGTCATGTACACCAATCTGAGATCGCTCACGCCCATACTCCTGATTGCGCCGGGGCTCTCGGTCTTTGGTTTGGCGCGCTTTCCGGGCGGAAAACCGCGCACACTTTT
>CAZVEE010000004.1:0-13124 GCA_964625525.1 uncultured Alphaproteobacteria bacterium
ACTCTGCGCTACATGTCCACCGATCCGGTCTATCGCAAGCACCATCACCACGACATGACCTTTGGATTGCTTTATGCGTTCTCGGAGAATTTCGTGCTGCCGCTCAGCCATGACGAGGTGGTGCATGGCAAAGGATCCATGATCGCCCGCATGCCCGGCGACCGGTGGCAGAAATTCGCTAATCTGCGCGCCTACTACGCCTTCATGTTTGCCCATCCGGGTAAGAAGCTGCTGTTCATGGGCGCTGAGTTCGCCCAAGAACGCGAATGGTCCCATACGGGCAGCCTCGACTGGCATTTGACGCCGGATCGCATGCATGGCGGCATGCGCAAGCTGATTACCGATCTCAATGCGGCCTATCGGACTGTGCCGGCTCTGCATGAGTTGGATTGCGAGGAAGCGGGTTTTGAATGGGTCGCGGCTGATGACGCGGAGCACTCGGTCTATGCCTGGCTACGTCGCGGGCGCGATCCGGAGCGCCCGGTGCTGGCCGTGTTTAATTTCACGCCGGTGCCGCGTCACTTCTACCGGCTCGGCGTGCCAGTGGCCGGGCGGTGGCGGGAGATTTTGAACTCGGACAGCAAGTTTTACGGTGGCAGCAATCAGGGCAATCACGGCACTCTGCACACGGATGAGGTGCCGAGCCATGGCCACAGCCAGTCCCTGTCCCTGAACCTGCCGCCTTTGTCGGGGATCTATCTGGCGCCGGAGACCGTGGGCAAACCCTGACCACGGCCCTGATGGGCTGCCCGGCGCACGGTCAGGAAGCGCAAGAGCCGCTGCCACCCCGGATGATCGGGGGCGCCGAGCCAGCGCGTCAGGCGAGGCGCTGACCAAAGGACAAGGCCCGCCGGCGGCGCCAAGGGGCCGGGATCGTCCAGCAATACGGGCAGATAGGTGCCGGCGAGAAAGGCGCGCTCCGCGTCCGCCCGAACCGCGGGGCAGCGCAAGCCCGCCCGCGACCAGGCCACGATCACCGTGGAGGCGGTATCGATCCGGTCACGGACCCAACTGCGGATTTCAAGAGCCGTGGGAAGGGGCGGCGGGCGGTGTGTCCCGGCAATCCGGGCGCCGGACACGCCGGCCTCCCGTGTGCGGCACAACGCGTCCACCAGGATCTCGATGCGTTCCGCATCCTCCTGTGCCGCCGTCACGAACAGCTCCGTCACCACGCATCCCCCGGTTGTTAGTCTCTGATGCCACGCCCAGCGTGACTATGCTTGGGCAAGGCGGGGCCTGTCCAGGAGAAGCATCGTCGCGTGGCGCGGGGGCCGCGGTTCAGGGGAGACCGGCCCTCAGGGCGTGCAACGGCGCCAGAAAGCCAACAGGCCCAGACGCGCGCGTTCCTCAAAGCTAAAGCGGAAGATATCGGCGCCATGTTCCTGGTGAGAGGCTTTCATGACCAAGGAGGGCTCAGCCACCTGCCAAAGACCCAGCAGATAAGCATAGCTCATCACCAGCGCGCGGTAGCCGTGGCCGTCTGCCAGATCCGGTACAGCCGTCTCGGCAACCGTGCCGATGGCGCCGAGGCGCTCATTCAGACCCTTTTTGAAGGCGACCACCGAGTCAAACTGCACATCGCTTTGCAGATGCGCGGCCGAGTAGGACGCCAGGTCTAGAACAATGGGGTTGGCCTGCGGATAGGCCAGGATTGCATCGACCATGCTCTCGGCCGTCAGCCCCTCGCCCTGCGCGACAACGCGTGTCATCACGTCTTCACACCAAGCGAAACAGCGGGTCTGAAACATCGCCAGGAAGATGGCTTCTTTCGTGGGGAAGTAGAGATACACGGTGCCCTTCGCGACGCCGACGCGTCGGGCCACCTGCTCCACCGTCGGGACGGTGTTGCGCTTTTCCACCAATAGGCTTTCCGCGGCATCGAGGATTGCCTGCGCGCGCTCCACTTTCTGCCAGTCTTCACGCGCCCGCTGGACGGAGCTGCGGGCGGCGATGGGGGCAACGGCCAGGTCGGACATGGTGATGCTCTCATTCAAAGTTGCGGACGATTGCATCCCCAAATCACCGGCCCCCGTCTCGCCGATCCTGGGCTATGCATTTATCCTATGACGCGTTATTCATCCCTGTATGAGTTAGTAAAGATGACTTACCTGCTCCATGCAAGCCCCTGAGCGGAAACAGTAACACTTTCCACTTTTTGACAGACTGTATCATAAGCGAGCGATCCCGCGCCACCCTGGCACGGGATCCGTCATAATGACTGTCATATTGGTGACTCTGACAGTGAGCTTGTCAAAAGATTTACGCTTTAGGGTCAGGCTGTTGCCCGCCTCGGTGGGCATAAAGATCGTTGAAGAACTCGGTCAAGATCTTCGCCGACAGCTCCGCCGGGACGGTGTTGAGCACCTGATTGATCCCCGCCGTCCCCTCCGGCAGGCCACCATCCACGATGCCCGAGGCCTGCATCAGTTCCGCGAACACCTCCGGCGTGAAATCTTCCGGTTTGAGGTCACGCAACATTCGCATGAGATTGTCCATGCCCTCCGGCTGTGGCATGGCGCGCACCACCTCCACCGTTTCGCGCAGGTCTTGAAGGAACGTGTCTGCCTTGTCGATGGTCGCCTGATCGATGGACAGGTGGATGTTCTCCTTGGAGCCGTGAAAGCCTAGCTGCGGCTGCACGAACCATCCGCGCTTGCGCATTTCGTCCACGATGGGAAAGACCGAGAAATCATCGGCGGTGAAGGCCACCAGACACAGTTCCGGATCACCCAGGAGGCGCAGGCCCGGAATGGCCTTTACGCCCTCCATAATGCGATTGGTGCCATCAAGAGTGCGCTTGGCCAGGCGCAGATAGCCCTCATCGCCCAGATACTGGATCAACGCCCAACACGACGCCAGCGGGCCGCCTGACTTGGTGGACTGGATTGTCGGATTGATGACCGTGTAGCCGGTCCATTGCGAGCAGGTGTAGATCTGATAACGGCGCAGGTCTTTGTTCTTATACAGAACAACGGAGGCGCCTTTGGCCGCATAAGCGTATTTGTGGAAGTCCATGGACATGGACGTCACACCCGGCACGGTGAAATCGAAATCCGTGATTTGACGGCCCAAGCGGCGGAAGTAAGGCAGCAGAAAGCCGCCGATACAGCCATCCACATGCAACAGCACGTCCTTTTCGATGGCAATCCGGCCCAGCTCCGGGATCGGATCCACCACCCCATGCGCGTACTGACAGGCCGAGGCCACCATCATGATGGTGTTGTCCGTGATGGCCGCGCGCATGGCCTCTGGCTCCACCTTGAAGGTCTCGGTGTTCACCGGCACCAGCACGGGCTTAATGTCGAAGTAATGGCAGGCCTTCTGGAAGGCCGCATGCGCGGTGACGGGCAGCACCAGTTCCGGCTGAATGCCCGGCTTTTTATCGCGGAAGTAATCCCGCGCGGTTTTGCAGGCCAGCAGGCAGCTTTCGGTGCCACCGGACGTGAAGTTGCCGACCACGTCCTCGTCGCCGCCCAGATGCGCGGCCGCCATGGCCACCACTTCCACCTCGAACTGCAGGAGGCTCGGATAGACGGTCGGGTCGAGCGAGTTCTCGGTCAGATAGCGCATATAGGCGTATTTGATGACCTCCTCCATATCGGGATCGGTCGTGTAAACATAAGCGAAGGTGCCCCCTTCCCGCCACGGCAGGTCATGCGTGCCGTAGGATTCCAGCATGGCGTAGACTTCGTCGCGGGACTTGCCCTTCTCCGGCATTCTCAGCATGGGAATAATCCTTGTTACGGGTGCTTAGGGTTCTTGACCAGGGCGATAGCGCGCGGCCGTGGCAGCGGCGAGCGCGTCCATGGTGAAGGGCACGGGCTTCATCTCTTCGCTGGCAAACAGGGCCGTCTGGTCTGCATAGTGACGCGATGCCGGCCGTGTCATCGCCGCCCCATATTGGTGCACGCTGTGGGAGGACACAGTTCCGTCCGCGTCCCATTCGATCAGCATGACGAGCCCGTCGCCCGACACCATGCGCAAGGTTCCGTCGGGATCAGGTGTGCTGTTGACCGCGCGCAGCGTGTCCGGCCCGCCCTGAATGGCGACGCTGAAGTCACCGCGCACATGCCGGTTCACGGTGCTCCAGGGCACATCGAGCCGGCCGTAATGGCGCATGAGCGTCTCGGCGGCGTCGCGCAAAGTGTCTTGCAGATCCGGGGGCTGTTGGCCCTGGAACACGGCGACGCCGATGGGCTGCATGGCCATGATGCTCAGAGCCGTGGCGCGATTGTCGTAGTTCGCACGCAAATCCCACGAGGCCACAAGCGCTTGCGCCTCGCGCATGAGCGCGTCCTCGCCAAAGTCCATGGCGGCGATGGCGGCTTTCATCTGGGCGGCATCGGAGGCCGGATGATACCTGTGATCGAACTTGTAGGCGATGAAGGCCTCGCGGGTGATGGCGGTGTCCGCCTTGAACAAGGTGACGGCCCGCAGCGCCCGGTTGGTCATGTTTGTTTCAAGGCCGAACTCTGCGGGAAAATCCGCCGGAGTCGGATCGCTGGGACCGCCGGTCACCACAAAGGGCGAGGAGTTGGCTTCCGTGATGAAGCCTTCCGGCGGATCAAGGACATGAGGCAGCGCGTCAAACGGCGCATAGTCGGTCCAGATCAGCTCGGAGCGGTCACCCGGCAGGATCGCCTCGTAGTCTTCGCCCGGCAGGCGGTTCGGCATCCGGGCCAGATAGAAATTGGCGACGATCCCGTCCTTGTCCGCATAGATGCGATTGGTGCTGGGATAACTGCCCGTTTCCAGGATCGTCTTGAACTCCTCGAAACTCCGGGCCTTGAGCATGTCATACTGGGTTTGGATGAAGGCGATCGTGTCCATGGTCGCATAGCGCAAGGCATAGACCCCGCGCTCGGTGCGCAGCACCGGGCCGTGTCGTGAGCGCAGCGTTTCTTGCGTCACCTGCCAGGCGAACGGACCCCAAAGCTGTATCGTGATCGTGGCCTCACCACGTTCAAAGTCGAGCCACTCGCCGTCGAGGCGGTACTGATTGTCGTTGTCCGGATTGATCGTCAGATTATAGATATCGATGAGATCGGGCGAATTCACGGTGGCCGTCCACCCTAAATCCGCATTGTGCCCGACAAACGGGACCGGCGAGCCGGGGAATGTGCCTCCGGCGAAATCGAGCCCGTCTTCACTGCGCATGCGCATCTCGTACCAAGCGACGGGTCCCACCACGGGCTGGTGAGAATTCACAAACAGCCGCGTCACGCCGTCGGCCGAGCGTGAGCCGGCCACCGCAAGCCCGTTGGAACCCACCGGATGGCGGATCGTGTCTTCGATCCAGCCCACTTGCAGTGATTGCCCCTCGCCCACCTCGCGCTGGCGCTCGGGACTGATCAGATTGGTCAGCACCCGGGACATGCCGTAGAACAGCGGTTGAGCAAAAGAGGTCCGGCGCGCCAGGTCCTTGGCGTCCACTGGGAAGAGGCCCGGCAGCACCTCGTCTGGATGGCGCGCGGCATAGAAATTCAGACCGTCCGCATAGCCCTGGAGCAGCGCCCGCGTCTGCGCAGACAGATCGCTCTCCCAACGCGCGTCCACGAGCGCGCGCACGCCGAAGAGCTGCACAAGATAAGCGGCGATGCCTTCAGAGCTGCTGCGCGCCACCATGTCCCGCCCGCGCGTGCTGTAGAGCGCCTCCTGAATGGTGGAGAAATCATCTTCGGCATGGGCATAGGCGAGCCCGAAGGCCGCATCGGCGTCCCGGCGCCCCAGCATATGGGGCACGCCATAGCTGTCACGCACGATTTCCACATCATAAGCCTCGGCGGCGGCCAGCGCCGGTGCCGTGTCGAACTGATGGGTCACCAGCGGCGAGATCCGCAGCCCGGCCCAAAACAACCCCGCTCCCACCAGGACCAAAAGCCCCGCTATCGCACCCAACCACCGCATCTGTGTTTCCCCTTCCAGGTCAGTTCTGAAGACCGCTCTGTTTTTGTGGGTCCAAAGGCTAATCCGCTCAGACCCGCCTTGACAATGGCGGGGCTCAATTCCGTGCAGGACCCGTCACGCGGGCAGTGGCTTGCGGTTGCGCCGCGCGCTGGCCCGCGCCACTGTGGCACTCTGCGCAGCGTCTCGCGAGGCCTCACGCCCATGAAAGTGCAAATCCCTTTCGATGCCTTCGACTATTTCGCCATTCTTTCGAGCGGCATTGTCTCGGTGCTGATGCTGGAAGTGTTCGTGTTCGATGGCGCTTTGTCGCGCAGTGTCGAGGGGGATCTGGCCACGACCCTATTGCTTTTCGGCTTGTCTTATGTGCTGGGGCAGATCTCGGCCGGGCTGGCGAGCATGATCTACGAACGGGTCTTTGTGCGTGGTGTCGTGGGTGTGCCCACGGGCTATTTGTTGCGGCTTTGGCGGCCCGGCTTTCTGGGCCGCACCTTGGCCGGCAACTATACGGCACCGCTGGCCCCCGATCAGATTCGCAGTGTACGAAGCTATGCCCAGCGCAGGACCTTCGCCCTGGAGCGCCCGCGCACGCTATTCGGTCGCCTTTACACGGATTTCCGCATGGGAGAGGCGGAGGACACGCGCCTGACCCTCTTTCGCAAGCAGTATCACATGATGCGCAATGTCTCCTTTGTGCTTGTTGCGTGGGGGGTGGTGCTTGTGGGACCCATGGTGTGGGACCAGGTGCACGTCTGGCTGGGATACGGTGTGGCTCCTATGGACACCGCAACGCTGGCGCGCGAGGCGATGCGCTCTGACAGCTGGGACGCGGATGTGGCGCTGGCCCTGGCCAGTCAACGCGCGGCGGAAGAGGCCGCGGCGCAAACCCTGGCCATTGGCATCACTCTCCTGGCGGTGGGCCTTCTGCTTGTTCCCCGTTACCTGAAATTTCTGCGGCTCTTTCAGATTGAAGTGCTGACCTGGGTCGCCGCCCAAGAGAGCGCCCCGCCCAAGAGCGGTAAAACTGGGGACAGCGCCCTTGCCAAAACCAAATGACTGTCGGACTCTGCACTCAGACGACCCATCCCGCCATCAAGGAGACTTCCCATGAGAGAAGCCGTCATCGTTTCCACCGCCCGCACCCCTATTGGGAAGGCCATGCGCGGTGCTTTTAACAACACCGGCGCCCAGGAAATGGGGGGGCATGCGGTCAAAAATGCGGTGGCGCGGGCCAAGGTCGAACCGGGCGAAATCGAGGATGTGGTCTTTGGTGCGGCTTTGCAGCAGGGCACGGCCGCGTTCAATATCGGCCGTCAGGTGGCCGCACGCGCCGGCCTGCCGGTCACGGTCGCGGGCATGAGCATGGATCGCCAGTGCGCCTCCGGGATGATGGCCATCGCCACGGCGGCCAAGCAGATCATCTCCGATGGCATGACCATCACCGTGGGCGGCGGCGTGGAGTCCATCTCCATGAACCAATCGCCCCAGATGTTCGTGATCCCCGATCCCTGGCTGATGGAAAACATGCCCGCCATTTACATGGCCATGATCGAAACCGCCGAAATCGTGGCCGACCGCTATGGGATCTCCCGCGACGCCCAGGACGAATACTCCGCCCAAAGCCAGGAGCGCACCCACGCGGCGCAGCAGGCTGGCCGCTTCAATCAGGAAATCGTGGCCCTGCCCTCGGTCATGAAAATGAAAAACAAAGAGACCGGCGAAGTCACTGAGCACTCCGTGACCCTGGACAAGGACGAAGGGAACCGTCCGGGCACGACCAAAGAGACCCTGGCGGGCCTGAAGCCGGTTTGGGCCGGCGGTCAGGTTGTCAAGGAAGGCAAGTTCATCACGGCCGGTAACGCCTCCCAGCTTTCCGACGGGGCCTCCGCGGCCGTGCTGATGGAAGCCCGCGAGGCCTCCCGCCGCGGCCTGCAGCCGCTCGGTATCTATCGCGGTATGGCCGTCGCCGGCACCGAACCCGATGAAATGGGCATTGGCCCGGTCTTCGCCGTGCCGAAACTGTTGAAGGCCAATGGCCTGAGCATGGACGATATCGGCCTGTGGGAACTGAACGAGGCCTTCGCGAGCCAAGTGCTCTACTGCCGCGACAAGCTTGGCATTCCCAATGATATGCTGAATGTGAATGGTGGCGCCATTTCCATCGGCCACCCCTATGGCATGTCCGGCGCCCGCATGGTCGGGCATGCCCTGATCGAGGGCAAGCGTCGGGGTGCCAAATATGTCGTGTGCACCATGTGTGTGGGCGGCGGCATGGGCGCCGCCGGCCTGTTCGAAGTGGCCTAAGCTCACCCCCATACACAAAGGAAAAATGTCATGAAACGGATCCTGTTAGGCTTGGCGGCCGCCCTTGTGGCCTTGCCTGCCCTGGTCACCACGGCCGCCGCCGAGGATGCCCTGTCGGCGCGCGATGTGGAGCGCTTTATCGCAGCCTTGCCGGCGCTGCAAGCGTTCGGCGACCGGCTGGAAGCGGAAGGTAAGGACGAGGCCCTGGTGGCCTCGGCCAGTGATCTCACCGAAATCATGAGCCCGACCTTCAAGCCCTGCTCCAGCGGCTTTTCCGCGCTTGAGTCCATTGGTGAAACAGGGGCTCTCAGCTCGCTTGTGCGCAATGCGGGCTTTGCCTCGCTGGACACATTCTCCACTGTCTGTGATCGGACGATGAAAGCGTATCTCAGCATCAAGATGCAGGAAGCCATGGCAGACATGCCGCAGCTCTCTGAGCAAATGCTGGGGGAAGCGAATAATCTGCAACCGGAGCTGATGCAAAGCATGCAGGCCATGCTGGGCTTCGCCACCGCCGCGCCGAGCGCCGACGTGGAAGTGGTGCGCCCCTTCGTGCCGCAGATCGAGACCTGGTCCGACGCCCCTTGAGCAGCACTGACGGATGACAAGGCCGGGGTGCATGCGCGCCCCGGCCTTTGCTTTAGAGATCTGTGTAGTGCGGATCCAGATCCCCGCCATAAGTGCCAAGCCAGCGAGTGCGCTTTCAGGAAAAGTGTGTGCGGTTTTCCGCCCGGAAAGCGCGCTAAACCAAAGACTGAGAGCCGTTTCAATGATCTGGATGTCATTGAAACGGCTCCACGTGCGGCGCTCACGTGGGCCTCGCGCGTATCGACGTGGTAATCGCACCCGCCGATGCCGCGACAGAGCGCTTTCTCGCGGCGGCGGCTTGTCCGAATGCGGATTAATAAGTGTAGAGTTCTAACTTGTCCAAGCGCAGCGTATAGGCGGCATTGCCCACGTCGTTCATGTTGCGCTCGGTGGTCAGCGTGCCCTCCACCCACACCGGATCCCAGGTGAAATCCACCGGTTCCGCGGCGTCAATGAACACCACCTGATTGGGCGGCGGTGGGGGCACGTGAATGCAGGCGCCGAAGTAAGGCACCAGCAGAAAGCTCTCGACTTGGCGTTCTGGCGTAAGATCAAAGGGTACCATGAAGCCCGGGAGGCGGATTTTCTGGCCATCCAGATCGTCGACCACATTGAACGTGCCGATCTGCACCATGGCGTCGGCGGCGCTGCCTTCCTCCACATCGCCGAACTGTGCCATCTGATTGGCGAACAATCGGTCCAGGTGCTCCATTTCACCCGGCGGCATCAGATCTTCCCAGATGATTTCGACAGCCCCCGTTTGCTCAGCCGTCCCGTTGCCCGGCGCCAATCCATCACAAGCGCTCAGACCCATCAGAGCCACTGCCATCGCCACGCCCGTGACTGCCGATCTCATGCCGTCTCCCGTTAAATTCGTATCGTTAGCCCGTCGGCGAGTGACTGGCGATAGGCTCGCCACGCCGGCACGCAGCCCAGCGCCAGCGCCGCTGCCACGACACCCAGCACGACCGCGCCATCGTACCAGCCCGGTCCGATCAACCCAACTGGGATGCCGTAGCTCGCCGCGACAAGCGGCGCTCCAAGCGCCAGGGCGCCATAGACGATGGCAAGCCCCAGCAGCGATCCGGCCAACGCCAACAGCGCGACTTCCGTAAGCAGAAGCGCAAAGATATGCCAGGGCCGCGCTCCGACCGAGCGCAGGATCGCCATTTCCCGGCGCCGTTCATTCAGCCCGGTCAGAATGCTCGTCGCCATGCCCAACAGACCCGTAAACACGACGAAGGCCGCAATCGCGCTCAACGCCCCTTCCGCCACGCCGACCACACTCCACAACTGCGCCAGGGCGACCCCTGGAATAACAGCGAGCAGCGGCTCGGCTCGATAGGTGTTGATCTCCCGTTGGGCGCGCAGCACCGCCATGCGTGTGGTCATCCCCACCAGCACCGCCGTCACCGCGTCCGGCGTCAGGTCCAACGCCCGCACCCGCTCCAGATCGACCGCATCGGCGGCCGCACTGCGCGTGCCACCCTCCCAACCCAGATGAATCGCTTCAATCCCATCGAGGCCGACCATCACGGTGCGATCCACCGGGGTCCCGGTGGGCGCTAGGATTCCGGTCACGGTGAACGGCATGGTGTCATGAAGGGCAAAGCTGGTGGCGCCGATGCCATGGGCCACCACAATGCGATCCCCCATCTCATACCCCAGCGCGTCCGCGACTTCCGCGCCGAGCACGGCATCGAACACATCCTCAAAGGCCCCCCCTTGCGCAAAGCGCAGTGCCTGATCTCGCCCGTGGCGATAGCGGGTGAAATAGTCCGGTGTCGTCCCCACCACCCGGTAGCCGCGATGCGAATCTCCCAAGGAAATGGGCACCGCCCAGGCCACGTCATCCCGGTCCTTGATCGCCTGATAGCTGTCCCAGGTGATGTTGTTGGTCGCCGCGCCAATGTGGAAGACCGCATAGAGCAGCAGGTTCACCTCGCCGCCGCGCGCGCCCACGATCAAGTCGGTGCCGGAAATGGTGCTCGTGAACGTGGCGTAAGCGCCGGCGCGCAGCTTCTCTACGCCCAGAAACAAGGTCACGGACAACGCAATAGCCATCACGGTCAGCGTGACAGAGGCCAGCCGATTGAGCAGGCTTTTTGCCGCCAGAGAGACAAAAGTCAGTCCTCTCATGCGCCGTCTCCTTGCACGGGCACGCCGTGGCCGCCGGCCCGGTTGATGCGGCGCAGATCAACCACGGTATCGAAATGGCGTGCCAGGGCGCGGTCATGACTGACAAAAATCACCGTTGTGTCGTGGGCGTCGCATTCGCTCATCAACAGCGACAGAAACGTACTGCGCGCATCCGCGTCGAGCGCCGAGGTGGGTTCATCCGCAATCAAAATTTCCGGACTACCGATCAGGGCTCGGGCCGCGGCCACCCGTTGCTGTTGGCCCACGGACAACTCGGTCACGGCGCGGCCCTCAAGGGACTCCCGCCCGAGTTCCAAATGACGCAATAGGCGTTGCGCCTCGTCCTCGACGCTCATCTGGGCCCCAGCCCGCCCCTCGCGCCGAGGTGAGAAGCGGCATGCCAGCGTGACATTCTCCAGCATGGTCAGGTAAGGCACCAGATTGAACATTTGGAAGATGATGCCGATGTGATCTGCACGGAAAGCATCGCGCGCCATGGGGCTCAAGGCATCGAGCCGCTGATCAAGCACCCGCACCACGCCGGATTGAGGGGTGACCACGCCGCCGAGCAGCGCCAACAGCGTGCTCTTGCCACAGCCGCTGGGGCCATGCAGGAAGACCTTCTCGCCCCGGGCAACTTCGAAATCGGGGATGTCGAGGACCGGCGTGCCCGGATCCCAACCGAACAGCACATCGCGCAGCGACACGGCCACGCCGCCGCCATTGCGGCGCGAGGGGTGCGGCCGGCCGGCCCCGGAGGTGGGGCCATGGGCCGGCAGCGGTGGCAAAGTCGGCTCGACAGGATCCACCGTCGGCCCCTCAGCGCAGATTGAAGACGGGCGCGTCCGGGGTGAGCGGCATCATGGTCTGACGATCCGGGCCCAAATAGGTGACCTCAATGCGCTCCAACGACGGGAAGCTTTCAAAGACGCTCAAACGGATCGTCTCCAGACGATTGGCGTTCTCGCACTGGAACAGGTAGCGGGCCATGAAGTCCGCATGGGTCCCATGATCATGATCGTGGCCATGGTCGTGGCCATGGTCGTGATCATCTTCGTCCGCGGCCGGCGCAGTGATTTGCACCCCCATGATGGCGCAGCCCGCGGCCGCATCCAGCTGCATCAATGACGGCACATTGCGCAGTGTCTGGGTCGCCGTCTCCACGGCCGCCTGTTCCTCGGCGGTCCGGGGGGCATGCTCAAACCCCGCAATGTCCGCTGCTGGCGAGATGAATTCCGCGCTCAGCTGGCCGTTTTCCACGACCACGGCCAGGCTCGCCACCCCGTGGACATGCGCCATCGGGTTATCGCGCGGTTCCGCGAACGCCAGCGTCGGTGCACTCAACGCCACCAAGCTCACAGCCAGTGCGGCACGGATTGTCAAAGGGCGCGTCATCGGCTCTCTCCTGCTATCGATTCCCACAACCGGACTGCCTTTTCTATCACGGCCGGCTGCTTTTGTGAGAGAAACCGGGCTATTTTGAGCCCACACGCCAAGGCCCGGCAGGCGCAGGACTGCCGGGCCTTGTTGCAAGATCTGGCCGGATGGGACGGGGGGATCAGGCCTCGTCGGCGTCGAAAATCCGGCCAAAGCGGCCCAGCGCGCCGCCGCGCAGGATCAGGAGAATGACGCTCGACACCCAGACCACCACGGCCATGGCGAACAGCGTGCCCCCGTCGCCATTGGTGTCGATGCCCAGCGGCGTGAAGGCGTGGAAGTAGATCGCGCCTGAAATGATGGCAAAGCTCAGCAGCGCACCCAAGGCCTGAAGCGCATAGAACGATGCCCCCAACAGCCCGAGCAACAGGAAGATGGATGCCACCAGCTCGGCGCCGCCAATCACATACTGGCTAAAGAGGCCCGTCGGCGTGAAAATGCCTTCCAGGCCGAAGGTCCCGGCCCAGGCATCCAGCGTGCCGAAGATATGCTGCGGCGCGGATGCGTTGGAGAATTTAAAGAACAGCGACTGAACGAAGATGAACGCAATGAGAATGCTTAGAACAGGCGGTGCAAAACGCTGAAACATGATGTCTACCCCTCTCGTTTCAACTGAAAGGCGCCCCTCGGCGCCCTTTCCCCGCTCCATATAGGCCTATCTGAAGGATCTGAGCTATCACAACTCGTTCACCCCCTATCGCAGAGGCGTGAAGACCAGCCTAAAGCGCTTTGGACGGCCCAATCCGCGTCGA